>NZ_LVCT01000605.1:0-9064 GCF_001647205.1 Rhodococcus sp. EPR-134 | reverse complement strand
TCCGCCCGAGATGCCGACCGTATTCTTCATCAACGAACCGGTCTCGGAATCGCAGATCAACTGAACGTCACTGTCTCACTTGACTTGACACATAGCGGCTTGAGTAAGTCCGCCGAAGAATCGGTACAGCAGGATAATCCGTTCTCGTTCGGGGAGAGCGAGTAGCGCGGGACGGAGAGTTTCATGGTTGTCGATGCCGTCAAGTGCGGCGTCAAAGTCGCCGAGGGTGTCCCCGATGGACCGTCCGTCGCCGACTGTTGTCGCTTCGAGGGAGGCTGCTTGGTAGGAGTCGCCGGCGGCGGCGATCTGTCCGACCTCGGAGGGTTCGACGCCGATCTCGTGAGCGAGTTCGAAGGTGGTGGGTTCGCGTCCGAAGCTTTGAGTGAGGGAAGTGTGCGCTTTGTTGAGTGCGAGGTAGTTCTCCTGCAGCGAGCGAGGAACCCGGACTCCCCAGCCTTTGTCCCGGAAGTATCTGCGCACTTCGCCCATCATCGTGGGGACGGCAAAGGACAGGAAGTCGCGGCCCTTGCCCAGGTCGAAGCGCTCGACGGCGTTCACCAGGCCGAGACGTGCGACCTGGACGAGGTCTTCGTGGGACTGCCCGCGTCCGCGGTACCGGGCAGCGATGTTGTCGGCAATCGGCAGACTTGACTCGATGATCTGTGTCCGGAGCCGTTCCCGTTCGGGATCGCCGTCCGAAAGCGCTGTCATCTCAGCGAACAGATCGGTGAGGTACGTGTAAGCATTGTTCTCTTTCGGGGTAGCGCTCATTAGCTCGCCGGGAGAGCTTTCTCCAAGGTGATCGTCACAGATCGGTCCCCGGTAGGGGCCGCTGCTGGTGTTTGTTCAAGCATGACGTCATCGACCAACGTCCGCAGAACGAGCCAACCGAACGACGAAGTGCTGGCGTCGACCGGAGACGATGTCGTTGCAGCGAGGATCACTCGGAGCCGGCTCGGGCTGGTGACGGCGTCAAATGTGCACACCAGTGCGCTGGAGCGGCGAGCATGACTGACGAGGGTGGTGGCGGCCTCGTCGACTGCGATGACGAGGTCGGCCAGTGCGTCCATCAAAAAGGCCGTGATGGTCGGCCGCAGCCCGCACCATGGCTCGAAGTAGACCGAGTTGATCAGGGAAAGCTGGAACCGAGAGGGACGCCGTAGACGCGGCACGCTCCTGCTCAGGCGATGTCATCGGCGTTGCTCCCGTCGGGGTCGTGAGCATCGTATTCCCAGGTGGCGAGTGGGCACTGCACAGAATGCCCGGAGTGGCACCAGGTCATCGCACTACTATCGGCGCGAGCGGGAGCAATATCCAAAGACCCACATGGTGCCACTTCAGGGCATGGTTCCGTTGAGTAAATGTAGGTGATCGAAGGGCGTGTGCAGGGTGGTATAGCCGTCGAATCGCCTGCTACCGTGCGCGGGCTAATCGGTGAGGCCGCCGAGTTTGTCGTGAGTGACAGACCAGGATGTCGAAGGCTCGGTCGTCGGTGACGTCGACGTAGAAGCCGGAACTGCCGATGGTTTACGCCGGTCACCGAGTTTCCGTGGAGGCCAGGACGGGCGGGGAGACCGGATGTCCGGACGTGTGCGAGGCCGTATCTCCTGTCTGCAAATTTCTCTGCAGGATCTTGAACTGATCTTACCTGGGTGGTATACCAAATCTACGGTGTACGCGATAGATACTGAGTGGATGCGGCGCCGACTCGAACATTCGGTCACTGCCTACATGGCAGCCGATGTACGTGTAGAAACTGAAACACATTGCCTACGAGATGGTTTCGTATCGAAAACGGTGGTGGCGTGATGGAGCGATACAAGATAACGCTCGCGGACGGATCGAGCGGTGACGAGTTCTTCGAGTCGGACAACCAGGCGATTCTCGCTGCAACCGCCGCCAACGGCGGAACCAGTCAAGGGCTCCATGTTCAGCGCTACGACGATCGTGGTCGATTGCTGCCCACGAAACTGCCTCCGGGCGGACATTGCGGAACCCGATGCTCTCGCGCTCACCTTCAGAAAGACGCAGGAACCGCGCGGACCCGTCGCAGGTGACGTCACGTTTCCTCAGTGCGTGAACTGGGTAACAAAGCGGGGGTCGGTGAAGGAGGACTCGTGGTGGATGTCGTGGTGTGGACGGAATCCGAAGAGCGCGAAAGGTGGTGGCGCGAGATCGTGGGAATCGCGCCTTCCGGAGACCGTTGTGTGGCAAGAGATGTCGGAGAGTTGCCGCGTGCCAAGGTTTCCGCGGCCTCGGCAAGGCGTGAATCGCTGCCCACTGCGCTTCGCGGCGTGACCGCAGCCTGACTGCCGGCCCGACAGAAGGGTGGAAACACGGTGCTGAATGTTCTTCTGTTGCTTGTGATGCTGAGTATCGGCATGGGTGTGGTGATGTGTCTCGACTTCCGATCGCTTCGCCCCTCCGTGCGAGATGATCGCCGACGGTTTGCCCATCGGGGGCATTCGGGGATCACCAAGTCGTAGATCCATATCTGTCGACCCAGGTCTCCGTCAGCGGTATCCCCGATCCCTCGGGTGTGAACCCGACAGTCGGAGTGAAGACGCGTTCGGCCGGCACCTGACGTAATTGATGCGGTGCAGCGTTGATTCGTCGTCACGGTCGATGATTGAAGAAACGTCGGCTGGGGAAGGTGAGCGGAATGGCTACTTACAGAGTGATCAATCCTGCAGGCGACGTCACCGCGACGCGCGACATCGAGAGCGCTGACGATGCGCATGCTTGGTTCGTGGATGGCCGCGCCGACAACTCGGAACTGGGATGGCGTATGGAAGTTCGCCATGATGGCGAATGGTCGTTCTTCGACGACACCGAGGGCGCATCCAGCTGAGCAGTCGCTCGACGGGTGTGACGAAGATGAGGAAGGACGTTCAAGCATGAGTCAATTACTCGCAGGAAAGAAAGTGGCATTCCTCGTGGCGACGGAGGGAGTCGAACAGATCGAGTTGACGAATCCCTGGGATGCATTGGTTGCCGAACACGCTCAGCCGTCGATTGTTTCGACAGAATCCGGCACCATCCAGGCGTTCAACCATCTCGACAAAGCTGACGTCTTCGACGTGGATGCGGTGGTCGAGTCGGCGAAGTTGTCCGAATACGACGCGCTCGTCCTGCCCGGGGGCGTGGCCAACCCTGATTTTCTCCGCATGAACCCAGAGGCGGTGGCGTTCGCCCGGAGTTTCTTCGATGCCGGGAAGCCTGTCGCAGTGATCTGCCACGGACCGTGGACGCTGGTCGAAGCCGGCGTGGTGGCCGGTCGTACGCTGACGTCGTGGCCTAGTTTGCGTACCGATATCACGAACGCCGGCGGCACGTGGGTTGACGAGGAAGTCGTGGTCTGTACGTCTGGCCCGAATACGTTGATATCGAGCCGCAAGCCCGATGATTTGCCGGCGTTCTGCGCGAAACTGACCGACGCGCTCCGGCAGCCTGAGGCATCGACGAGGACTTCCGAGGGAAGTTGACCGGGAGGTAGATCGTGACTTCTACACCGCCCGAACCAGATCCGGAAAATACCCCTGACCTGGAACCCGGAGGCGGGGTCAAGCCGGGGAGCACCCCACCCGACGCTCCGCAGACGTCGGGATTGTCCGAACCCGAACCCTCGACCGTCAAACGCTTTCCAGTAACCGGGATCGCAGCGATCGTCGCAGTCGCGTTGGTTGTCATCGTTTTCCTCATCGCCACGGTGGCCATACTCGCATGATTTCTGCGTCTCGGACCGCGATGGGCTAGCCCGCAGATTTCCGTTCCCGCAGAGAGAACGGGGAATCTGCGGGCTGTTCGCGACTACAAGCCCTTGCCCGTGAACCTATGCCGCATGCACAGGGACCGAATGTCCATGCCGACCTCACGCCAACAGTGAGGTTCAGTGATTTCGGAGAGCATCGATCAGTTCGCTCTTCTCGAGATTCGAATCACCCTGAAGGTCAAGTTCTTTGGCGCGATCCGTCAATTCTTCGACCGTTCATGCTTCATACGGCGAAGACTTACCCGCCGATGCACCAACTCTTCGTCCACCTTTTGCTCGAATCACCTTCTTCGTAGTCTTGGTAGAGGTCTTGATCTTTGAGTTGGGGTTATGAGACGTGGCAAACCACTGGCGTCCTACCACGATCAAACGGCAAACTAGGACGCCTTGTGCCATCACACGAAAACAGTCGAGTGAGGAGTGGCCGTACCTGCGCGCAGTCCAGCCACCCCGTTTGAGGGCCGTGACCAGCGGGTACGTCGACCTCAAAGGTGATCGGATCAAGGAGGATGCCATGATCATTCTTGGAATTGTTTTGTTGATCGTCGGTTTCTTGACTGGAATCTCGATTCTGTGGACGATCGGCATCATTCTCGTGGTCGTCGGGGTCATTCTGTTCGCGCTTGGGGCTGCAGGACATGCCGTAGGCGGTCGGCGGCACTACTACTGACGCCTGGGCCCCGGGCGCCAGGGCCGGCCGCGACACCCGATTGTCTGACCGCTAGGCACACGGTCGAAACGAGGGAGTACTTCGCGTATGGTCGCCACGACGCACAAGTGATCCGCAGTTAACGGTCTCGGTTATCGCGCATCCCACGTCCGTCGCACATCTCACATGTCACGGCTGAGGAGTGGAACATGTTTGATCGGAACGTATCTCGAGAAGATCGCGAGGACGCTCGCCTCGAGGGTGGCGAAGGTCGGGAACCCGTGACCGGAACGGTTCACGATGTGAGACCGCCGGGTCGGATGTGGGTGCCGCGCAGCCGGGGCGCTGTCAGCGGCATGTTGCTGATTGTGCTCGGGCTCTGGGGAGTGCTCATTCCCTTTGTGGGACCGTACTTCTCGTTCTCTTTCGTGCCGGATCAAGCATGGACGTGGACCTCGGGTCGAGGTTGGCTCGAAGTGCTCCCCGGGGTGGTCACCGTCATCGGCGGGATTTTGCTGTTGTTCAGTGCGAATCGCGCTGTCGCCAGCCTCGGGGCGTGGTTGGCGGTCGTCGGGGGCGCATGGTTCATCGTTGGCCCGACACTGGCGCCGGTGCTGCATCTCGGGGAGGCGGGGACGCCGTCGGCGACCGAACCTGCGATGAGGGCTGTGCAGCAGTTGGCTTTCTTCGAGGGCCTCGGCGCGGTGATCTTGTTCCTTGGAGCCGCGGCGGTGGGACGGTTGTCGCTGCGCAGTCATCGTGATGTGGTACGCGCACAACGTCAAGTGGAGAACGGAGATGGGTCTACAGGAGCGGGGACAACGCTACGCACCCCCTGAGTTCGGGCAGGCCCTTCCTGTTCTCGGCTGTCGCTGCAACCGAGCAACGCTTTCTGCCATGGTTCCGTGTGGTCGCAGGTTGATTTCGTCTCGATGACTTCGAGCGAGAAATTACTCGTATATCGTTCAGGCACCGCGGCCGGTTTCCTTTGATGCCAATATCAACACGCAACCGAAGGGCGCCATGTGACGACTGGCGATTGTCACCGACTGAGACGAATCCAGTGGCGTGAGCGGCTCAGGGTTAGGATGCATTTCAGTTCCGGTCGTTGCCGGGGCAACTGACCGTTTACGCCGTGCCCGGTGCATGGCGGTGTCGAGCACGGGTAGGACGACATGCCTCTCACGAAGAAGCTATCCGAGATGTACGACGACGCGTTGACTGCACTGGCCGCGGCGTCCCAACGACCTGCCAACGTCGTGAATGTGGACGGCCAGTACGCTATTCGCGTCGACCTTGAGTACAACCGCTACGTCCTGGCCACGAACGCCCCGCGAGGACTATGGGACGAACCTGACGCCAGCGAATCCTGGTTGGTGCGCATCTTTCAAACCGGCGACGGCGGTACGGACACGCTGTTCGGTGAGGCGAAGAAGCCGTGGCTTATCGACGCATTCGATTCCGCGGTCGAACAGCTCGAATCTGATGGAAACATCCTCGTTGCCGATGTGGAATTCGGCAGCATTCGTCACACCAGCGAACTGGGCTGAACAGTCTCGGGCGTGACTTCCGGTGGTGTGTCCCCGGCCGTTTCGCTCAGCTGAGCGATCCGCGCAGCAAGGATCGCGTTCTCGGTTTCAAGTGAGAGAATGGCACCGATTCCGGTCAAGTTGACTCCGTCGCCGATCAACGCGGTAATACGGCGCAGTTTGTCGAGGTCCGCCGCGCTGTAACGCCGCGTTCCCCCACTGGTGCGTGCGGGAGTCAACAGTCCGCGACGTTCGTAGAGTCTCAAAGTTTGTGGGCCGACTCCGGACAGTTCCGACATCACGGAAATTCCGTAGACCCCTCGGTGGGCGTGCGCTGCATCCTTCAATGCCCCAGCACTCTCCTTCAACCCAGCCGAATAAGTCTCGACTTTAACATGTCGGTGCGCCGTACCCTGCTATCCCGTGCCTCAAATCTGATCGTCTCCGCTACAGATTTCATCTGACTTGCGAACCCCATTCGCAGAGGAAAGGAGCCGCTAGAGTCCGTACATGCTGGTTTCGCGCATACATGGGCACGTATGGGCTCGGACGTCGTATCGAGGTCGGTCGATCACTGCTCCTCCTGTTGCCATTTATCTGCATCGGCTGATATAGATTTACGACAGTCAATTACTTAGATGCATGCTGGAGCACTTGCACCTCGGGAGCGCGAATGACCACTGCCATGGCCACCGCCCACGGCGGCGACGGCATCACCTGCCCGGCGCTGGGAATCGCTGAGCTGAAAGTGCCCTAATCGGTAGTTGGGATAGGAGCTGACCCCGTATAGGGACAGTTTGTGTTCTGGTGCTGCTGTCGGGGCGACGCCTGTTGTTGCCCGGACATTCGATGTCTCACGAAAGAACGGTGCGCCCCGGTAGCAGTGATCTGGTGTTCGGTGGTGTGATGGCGTTGCCCCTGCCGACCGCAGGGTTCACCCCGGTATGAGTTCTCCCGAGCCGTAGAGCTCTTCGGAAAGCACTGGGGGTCCTGCGGTGTGCTGGAGTCACGGACGGCTACTGAGATGACGGACCGTCGAGTCCTGCGATTAGGGTGCCGCGTGGCCCCTGCCCGGTACCGGGCATCGTATCGAGCAGACGGAGGGAACGAATGAGTTTGTTCTGTGGAATCGATTGGGCCACTGATCATCACGACATCGCGGTCGTCGACCACACGGGCCGCCTGGTGGCCGGCGGCAGGGTCGAGAACACCGCCTCGGGATTCGAGGCCTTGTTGGCCATGCTCGCCGACGCCGGTGAGGACCCGCACGAGCCGGTGCCGGTGGCCATCGAGACCGATCACGGTCTGTGGGTCGCGGCGTTGACCGCCTCGGGAAGGCAGGTCTACCCGATCAATCCGCTCGCGGCCTCGCGTTACCGGTCCAGGCATGTCGTCTCCGGAGCGAAGTCCGATGCGGTCGATGCCCGCACCTTGGCGAATATCCTGCGCACCGACCTGCCCGAGCATCGCCCACGATCGAATGATTCCGAGCTGGCCCAGAGTGTGCGGGTGCTCGCTCGCGCGCAGCAGGACACGATCTGGAACAGGCAACAGGTCACCAACCGGGTCATCGCGCTGCTCAAGGAGTTCTACCCGGCAGCGTTGGAAGCCTTCGCCGGTCTCGAAGGCGGCATCACCCGAGCCGATGCCCGGATGATCCTCACCGCTGCTCCCACCCCTGCCCAGGCGGCCACATTGACTCCGGCCCGATTGCGAAAGTTGATGGCCAAAGCCGGCCGCCAGCGATATCTCGATCGGGACGCCGGGCGCCTGCGCGAGGTGTTCACCGCCGAGCACCTCCGTCAGCCCGCCATGATCGAAGAAGCGATGGGACGGCAACTGAGCGCGTTGCTCGGGCAGCTGAACGCCATCTGTACTGCGGTTGCCGACCTGACGGAGGCGGTTACCGAGACTTTTCACCGACACCCGGACGCGAAGATCCTGACCAGTTTCCCCGGCGTGGGGCCAGTGGTCGGCGCCCGGGTGCTCGCCGAGATCGGTGACGACCGCTCGAAATTCGACGACGCTCGTGGATTGAAAGCCTTCGCTGGATCCGCGCCGATCACCCGCGCCAGCGGCAAGAAGACCGTCATTACGCACCGGCACATCAAGAACCGGCGTCTCGCCGCCGCCGGTTCGATCTGGGCGATGGCAGCGCTGAAATCCTCGCCCGGAGCGCGGCGGCACTACGACGCGCGCCGAGCCAAAGGTGACTGGCTCCAAGAAGCCAAACGCCACTTGTTCAACAAATTCCTCGGACAACTCCACCACTGCCTGCAAACCGGACAAACCTACGACGAAACCCATGCCTTCCCACCTCCTCTCGTGCTCGCGGCTTGACTGTTAACTTCCTGAGATGTCTTTCGAGGAGTCGACGGTGCGTGATTCTTTCTGACTCGGATGCCCGGTATCGGATCGAAGAATTTTTCTGTACGCGGTGAGCAGATATTTTTCGGCAGCGGTGTAGTCGGTGATCGGGGTGCCGTCTGAGTCTGTGGTATCGACGATGAGTTCGAGGTAGCGGCGGCGGTATAGATAGGCATCGGGTTGCTGCAGCAAGAATTGCGCGGCGGCGATGACTTCTGGACTCGACGCTGCACGTGCGAATCTGGCGTGAGACTGCAGGTGGCGATCTATGTCGTTGTGCGGGTACGGATCTGACTCTGTATTTGTTGGGTCGTGGGCGTTCATCAGGTCGTGCTCCTGGCGTTGATTCGTTCTGTGTCGCCGTCGTAGTAGTCCAACAATCTCTGATCCATCACCCGGCGCCACAGCGGTGGAATCCACGCGATCACGATCATCACTGCGTAGCCGGCCGGAAGTTGCGGCGCTTCGGCCGCGCTACGCAGACTTTGGTACCGCAGCTTCGGGTTGGCGTGGTGATCGCTGTGCCGCTGCAGTTGGTAGAGAAACAGATTGCTCACGACGTGATCGCTGTTCCAACTGTCAGCGGGGCTGGCGCGAACGTACGAGCCGTCGGCACGCTTGCCACGCAGCAGGCCGTAATGCTCGAGGTAGTTCGCGGCTTCGAGGAAGGTGAATCCGGCAACTGCCTGCAGCAGGAGCCAGGGCGCGACCTCCCAACCGAAGATACCGATCAGCGTCGCGAAGAGG
>NZ_LVCT01000604.1:0-6256 GCF_001647205.1 Rhodococcus sp. EPR-134 | reverse complement strand
CGTTGTCGCGGGCTTCGGTGTACGCCAGGCGGGTGTTGCCGTCGATCGCGGAATGCAGGTAGGTGTAACCGATGCGGGCCTGCTTGTTCTTCTTTTTCCTGCGCTGGGATCGTTTGGCCTTGTCGGAGCCGCGGCCGTGGGCACGCCACCCGCCGCCGTCCGGGATCTTCCCGACTTTTTTGACATCGACGTGGACCATCTGACCAGGTCGGTTCGCTGCGATGACCTGGGGTTTTCGGTTGGTTTCGCCGTTCGGGTCGATGAACCGGCGACGGTGCAATCCCAGGCTCCGCAGGATTCTCGTGACCGTCCGACGAGCAATGACAATGCCATCGCGTTGGAGTTCGAACGTGATTCGTGAAGCCGACCATTTCCGGCTCCGGCGCATTGCTTCGATCTCGGACACAAGCCCTGCCGCTGTAGCGGTCGGTTGATGGTGCGGCGTGCTGGATCGGTCCTGTAATCCCAGGTCACCGTACTTGCGATACCGGTTGACCCACTTGGAGGCGCATTGACGGGAGATGCCCATCTCGGCGGCGACGTGGGCGATCGGACGACTCTGGCAGCGCTCGATCAGGCGTCGTCTTCCCTCCACGGTTAGCGGAGCATCACGGTGTGTCACAGGGCTGGTCCTTCTTGGTCGAGAACGGCTATGTCGCAACTTCCATTCTTACGCCGAGGACCAGCCCGTCTACTTCAATCCCGCGTCAGCAACGTCCATACCCACAACACACGGTGCCGGCGTTCTCGGCGGTGGTGGCGGCCTCGCCGAGGGACCGGACGCCGTTGACGCATTCGCCGCACCCGACGGAGAAGAAGAACACCGCGGTGGGCTTCCCGTTGGCGGGCAGGCTGATCTGCTGGCCATCGACGCTGGTCACGGTGGCGGGTGAACCGGAACCGGCGGTCGCGGGGTCGGCACTGTTGCCGCAGGCGGTCAGGGTCAGCGATCCGGCGGCGAGTACGGCGGCGATCGAGAGCGCGGCGTGGTGGCGGCGGGTGATTCTCATCGGTTCTGCTCGTCCTTCGGGTCGACGTTTTCGTTGGTGGGCATGGGCGGGCAGCAGCCGTGGCCGGCGGTGCCGCCGCCGCGGCGGGAGATGGCAATCAGCGCGAGGATCGCCAGGGCGATCCCGGCGCCGATGACCCACGGGTTGCGGAGGAACGCGCCGATACCGGCGATCGCGCCACCGGCGATGAGGATGGGGAGCAAGGCGCAACAGGCGACCATGAGCAGCGCGGCGCCGGCTCCGAGGAGCAGGCCGCTGCCTCCCGGGCGATCGTCGTGGTTGGACATCATCGGTGTTCTCATTCCCTTCAGTGGGTATGGGTCAGCAGCAGCTGTGGCTGTCGTCGGCCGCGGCGGGCGCCTGGAGGCGGTTGAGCAGGCCGGTGGCGAGGGCGGCCCCGATCCGGCACGCCTCGGCCACCGGGACCACCTCCGCGCCGGGGTGCTCGGCCAGCCAGCCCGCGGCGTCCTCGGGGGAGGTGAAGTAGTGCACCTGGTTGCAGAAGGAGGAACGGATCGAGGTGATCTGCTCCGGGTTCACCAGCGACACCACCGCGGTGGGCGGATCGACGCTGGTTGCACCTTCTGTGGGGTCGACGTTGACCCGAACCGGCTCGCCGCTGACCGGGGAGGCCGACTCCACCTTTGCCGGGCGGTCCAGCAGGGCGGGGAAGATCAGCGTGTCCAGCGCACACCAGGTGTAGAGCTCCTCACCGGCCACGGTGAACCGGTGCGGGGTGGGGCGCAGGGTGAGGCCCTGGCCGATGATCCGGCCCTGATCGTCGTACTCGGTGTCCGGCACCGCCGCGAGACCGCGCCGTACGTCATCGAGGGTGCGGCTCGCAGCCGCGGCGAGTTGCTCGACGGTGACGGGGTCGCCGTCGACGAGCAGCCGCAGCAGCGGGATCAGCAGGCCGGCGTCAAGGCCGGTCTCCTCGGGTCGGGTGAGTCGTTGGGGCAGTTGGGTGCTGAGGTCCGACATCGCGGATGCCTCCTTCGTTGAGTGGGGTGGGTGCGGGTCAGGCGCAGCAGGAGAGCTTGGAGACGTCGGTGGTGAAGGCCTTCGCGACGATCCGGATGCCCTCGGTCATGGTCAGGTAAGGCGCCCAGGCGTCGGCGACCTCGGCGATGGTCTTGCCGATGATGTGGACGCCCGCGGCGGCCAGTTCGCCGGCGTCCTTGGCGACCGCGGTCAGGCCGAGGATCTCGCCGGTGTCGGCGTTGGCGACCATCTTGATGAAGCCGCGGGTGTCCCGGTTGACCAGCGTTCGCGGCACGTATTCCAGCGGGAGCACCCGGCAGTCGCAGCGGATCCCGGCCGCGAGGACTTGGGCCTCAGTCATCCCGACTGCGCCGATCGCGGGACTGGTGAACGTGACCCGGGGCAGCCGCATGTAGTCCACCGACCGCTCGGCGTCGGTGAAGGCGTTCTCGGCGTCCACGGTGCCGTGGTGGGCGGCGACATAGACGAACTCGGGGTGCCCGGTCACGTCACCGGCCGCCCAGATCCGCGGGTTGGAGGACTGCAGCTGGTCGGTGACCACGATCTCGCCGACCTCGCCAGTCTTCACCTCGACCGCGTCGAGGTTGAGCCCGTCGGTCACCGGTCGGCGGCCGAGAGCGACCAGAACCTCGTCGGCGCGGAACTCCTGCGCGCCACCGGAGACGTCCGCGGTCACCACCACCTGGCCGGTGGCGGCGTCGCGGGTCACGCGGGTCGGGACCGCTCGGCGGACCACCCGGATGCCCTCATCGGCGAAGACCTCCTGCAGCGCCTTGGAGACCTCCGACTCCTCCTTCGACGCGAGCCGGGACCGAACCAGCAGGGTCACCGTCGACCCGAGCCGGGCGAACAGCTGCGCCTGCTCCAGGGCCACGTAGCCACCACCGAGCACCAGCAGCGAGTCGGGGACCTCGGTCAACTCCATCGCCGTAGTCGAGGTCAGGTACCCGGCCTCCTCCAACCCTTGGATCGGCGGGGCCCAGGGACGGGACCCGGTGGCCACCAGGTACTGCGCTGCCTCGATGGTCTCGACGCTGCCATCCGCCGCGGCGACCTCGAGCAGGGGCGAATCCGGAGTGCCGGCGAACGCGGCGTTGCCGCGGCGGACCTGCCAACCGTAGGAGTCGGCGACGTCGACGTACTTCTCACCCCGCAGGGCCTCGACGAGATCCTGCTTTCCGCCGATCAGGGCCGGCATGTCCACCGCGCCCGCGACGCTGGCGATGCCCGGGAACCGGGTCGGCGCGTCCGCGGCCACGTGCCGGGCCTCCGCGGCTGCGATCAGTGCCTTCGACGGCACGCAGCCGGTGTTCACACACGTGCCGCCGAACGTGCCACGCTCGACCATCACCACCGACTTGCCCAGAGAGGTCGCACGAATGGCCGCCGCGAACGCACCGCCGCCGGATCCGATGATCGCGAGGTCGTACCTGGTCTGCATCCCGATTCCTCCCAGAACTGTTGGGAAACGCTCCTGATGCAGCGATACTGGACCTTCCAGTAAAGGGGAAGGTCAAGCGAGACCTGCGACACGATGGAGGCCGGGATGCGGATCGGAGAACTCGCCGAGGCGGCAGGCACGACCACCAAGACTCTGCGGTTCTACGAAGAGCAAGGGCTGCTGCCCCCGGCCGAACGCACACCGGCCGGCTACCGCGACTACACCCCCGACGCGGTCAGCCGGATCGACTTCGTCCACCGCGGCCAAGCGGCCGGGCTCACCCTCGCCCAGATCAAGCAGATCCTCGACATCCGCGACCACGGCCAAGCTCCCTGCGGCCACGTACGTGACCTGCTGGACGCGCGCCTTGCCGACATCGACGCGCAGATCGCCGACCTCACAACACTTCGCGACAACGTGGCTGCGCTCCGCGACGATGCAGCCCTCCCAGAGCCCGAAACCTGTAGCCCCGATCAGGTCTGCAGATACCTATAGCCCTCGCCACTCGGCAGTGACCACCGATACCAAGGGCGTGATTAGCCGGTGCCAGGTGGGTCCCAGTCAGGCCGTCATCGTGGTCCCAGATCGGGTTGACACAGCCACTCGCCTGAAAACCGCGCGAAATCAGAACCACCCACGCAGAGTAGAGACATGAGTCCCGCCGGCGCCGAAACCGAGGCGATGACCAGAGCCGGTCCAAGACAATGGCGGCCCGCTACCAGCCTTGCAAGGCAAGGAGGTTCGGTGTGGGCCACACTGCACATTCCTACGTGGAGGCTGGGCGCTCCGGCATCTTCATCATGATGAGCTCCGCACCGTCCTTGTACCGGTAGGCCCAATGACCATCCTTCGTCATCACTGTGCCGGCCTGGCCCTCGTCCGGCGCAGGGCTCCACCCTTGAGTCTCATTCGGTTCCGCACTCTCGCTCATTCCACTATTGTCTCAACCTCCGAAAACCGGCTGAAACCAGTGGCCGACACTGACCACCGGAAACGGCGGGTAGCCAGCACCAAAACAGATGCATCAATCTTGCATCTGATGCCAATCTGCCTCCTTGGCCACCCAGGACATGACGAAGCCGCCGGCACCTGACGGTGTCCAGCGGCTTCACAGGGTCGGTGCCCGTCTTGCGCCTCTCGGCAAGTGGCCGCTCGAAGCGGCATTTCTTTCGGTGGTACCCGGGGCAAAGAACCGAACACCGACAGCCTCTACAACGAAGACCGCCGCAGAGTTATTCCGGTGCGCTGACCTGCATCGCGATCAGTCGTCACTGCCGGCTACGAAGGTCGCCGTCGACAAGAATTCGGGGGTGATCTGCACGCCGGTGTAGTTCGCGGCCATCGCAAAAGATGCTTCGATGATATGGAATTTCCCGTCCGGCGACGGTCCTTCACTGTCGGGGTCGAGCCCGACTTCCCTCATCCGCGACTTCCACGCCTCCGACATCGGGTTCCCCGCTTCGGAACCGAAGAGGGGGTCGAACTGCACGGTATGAACTCCGTCCTGCCACAGGTCGAACGAGGACACTGCTTCGACGTCGCGCGAGTGTGTGAGCACTTCACGTCCCACCGACAGAGGCACCATAAGCTCGTCGTCCGAGCCGGCCCACGCCATCCGAGCGATCGCGATCGCCCAGTTCCCCAATGCCGCGGTGCCGACGACCGAATACTCTTCCCATTCGATGTCGTTGATGCCGTGCAATCCGCGGAATTCCCCCAGGTCGCGCACGGTCATCGCTTCGATCACGGCGGTCGGCGTTGCGTCGCGCACGTAGGTCACGTGCAGCCCGTTCTCGGTCCACGGGTAGTCGCGGAAGAGCCACTCGAAGTCGCGATACGTTTTCATGTGAAGCCTTCCCGAGAGATTCCGTCATTTCCTGGTGATGATCGTCCGCAACACGAAACGGAACACCACCGCGGTACCGGCCCCGACCGCGACGCCGGCCACCACGTCGGCCAGGAGAATTCCGACGGTGACACCGAGGGCTGTGGCGGCCACGATCGCCAACGCGACATCGGTAGGCGACGGCCGAGGGTTGGTGATCGCACTTCCCCTTCCGCGACAGTCGACGACGTACTCGCACAGATCATCACACGGCGTTTGGCGCGGAAGTCGGACCCACGCTGTTCAATGGAACGGGAACCGATTACGAGGAGGTCAGGCCATGTGTGGGCGCTATGCAAGCACAAGCTCGAGCAAGGAATTGCAGTCGTTTTTCGACACGATGCAGACCGTCGGCGACGAACTCCCACCGTCCTACAACGTCGCCCCCACACAACCTGTCCGTGTGATCCTCGAACGAACCCCAAACGAGGAACCCGACGCCGAGCCCCAGCGCCAGCTCCGGACCGTCCAATGGGGATGTTGACCGGACTACGAGACGACGCGCCGTCCTCGTTGCAGTTCGCGTGGCAGGCAGTGGCATAGACCTCTTTGATGACGGCGACTCTCGAAGGGGTGAATAGTGGATCGCATACGGATTGAACTCGAGCGGTGGGGTTCGGTGGTAGAAGCTTCAGGTTCTTCTCCGTGGCTGGTGGTCGACGATCTTGGTGGAGCGATCGAGCCGATCCGTCGGTATCTGGTCGAATTCTCAGCTCGCGGTAACCGGGCGAGCAGCTCGCGCAGCTACGCTTACGACTTACTGCGGTGGTGGCGATGGCTGCGGATCGTCGAGGTGCCGTGGCAGCGGGCGACATCGGACGAGATTCGCGACTATGCGCTTTGGCTTGGTGCGGCGACCAAGCCAGGCGCGTCCGCACGCACGGTGTCGTCGACGACAGCGGGAACGGTCAACCCAAT
>NZ_LVCT01000603.1:0-3051 GCF_001647205.1 Rhodococcus sp. EPR-134 | reverse complement strand
TCTCGGTGAGGGGCCGGTCGTCAACCCGGTACGGCGGGCGGTGCACGCTCGACCCAACGAGCACCACAATCCGATGGAGCCGTTCCGACCCGAAGGTCGACTGCGTTACAACCCGCCGATCGCGAAGCGGCGGCCACGGACCCTATCGGACAAGCAGTGGCGTGATGTGTTCGTCGCATTGCGCTCGCACCGGGACCGGGCGTTGCTGGCGCTGGCGCTGAGCAACGGCGCACGCGCCGGTGAGTTGCTCGGTCTTCGTGGTGTCGACATCAATTGGGGCGATCAACTGGTGCGCGTGATCCGCAAGGGTAGCCGTGCCGAGCAGTGGCTACCAGTCAGCGCCGAAGCCATCGTTTGGCTTCGCCTCTATCTGGGCGAGAGCGTTCCCGTCGGCCCGAATGAGCCGATCTGGCGCACTGTGCGTCGACGCGACCGCGGCACCGGACTTGCGGAGCAACCACTGACCTATGACGCGCTACGGGCGGTGTTCAGGCGGGTCAACAGGACGCTAGGGACGAACTGGTCGATGCACGACCTGCGCCACACCGCGGCGCTGCGGATGTCACGCGACCCGAACCTAACCTTGCGCGACATACAGGTGATCCTCGGCCACGCCGATATCGACACCACTGCGTCGACCTATTTGTTCGAGGAAGACATAGAGGTTGCGACGCGAGTTCTGGCCCACCTTGACAGGGAACACGAGGCCGCTCCGAAGCCGCCGCCTGTGACTACGCGGTACGACCCCACGGACCTAACTGTCCTTCTCGGCGGATCCGCGCAGTGAGAGCGCCGACACCGACACCAGCCAAGCGCTCACCCGTCTGGCGGGCAAGCGAGGACGAACGCGCGCGGTGGGGCTCGCGAGGCGGAGTCGGCGGACAATTGGACGAGACGGCTACCGAGGATGTGCTCACCGCCCTCAAATCCTCGCCCGAGATGGCCCGCCGCTCGCCGCGACAACAAAAGCCGATCATCGCCGCGGTCCGAGTAATCCTCGTCTGGCTCGCCAGCCACCCCGGCGACGGGTGGCAGGCACGCTGGGAGTGCGCGAACCCGGACGACACCCTCCACTGGATCGAATCGATCACCAGAGATGATCCGCGGTCACTGAATGCCAAGCGGAGAGTGTTCATTGACGCTCTGGGCTGCCTGATGCTGATTCGGTTCATCCTGCCCAGCCATCGACTGCTGCGTACCCTTAGTTCGCCGGTCCTCTACGGGAAGGCTCGCGCCACGTTCCAACCGGACTTGTTCGCACTAGCCGAACAGAACGCCCAAAGGCTGCAGATCCGCAAACCCCTTCGAGTCAACGCTCTGAATACCCTCACCGCGATAGTCCTCCATTGCGGGCGCAACCTTGACGAGCTCACCTTCGACGACTTCATGAACCTACGACATGCAATTGGGTGGCCTGGCGGGCAAACTCGCGGAAGTATCAGCACCGGTTGGGATCTCGTGCGGGGCATCGCGAAGATCCCGGATGCGCCGTTTCACACCATGCGGATGCGTGGCCAGTTGTCGACCGGTGAGATCGTCGACTCGATCAATCTGAGTTGTCGGCCGATCCGCGACGTCATCGTCCGCTACCTCGACGAACGACGCCCGGCATTGGACTACAGCACCTTCTCCGCCCTCGCTCGCGTCCTTGCTGCGTTCTGGGCGGACATCGAAGCCCACCACCCAGGCATCGACTCGCTGCACCTGCCCAACGACGTCGCTGAGGCATGGCGACAGCGAACACGAACCGTCGTCCGACCAGACGGCACGGTCCGTGAACGACTGGCCGTCCTGAACATCTTCGTACCTGTGCGAGCCTTCTATCTCGACATCGCCGCCTGGGCGCTGGAAGACCCGTCCTGGGCGCCCTGGGCAGTGCCGTCCCCGGTGCGGCGTAGCGACACCGAGGGCTATATGAAGAACAAGCGGCAGGTCACCGCACGTATGCATCAGCGCATCCGGGACCGGCTGCCGCACTTGACGCGCCTGTCCGATTCTGTGGCAGACCACCTGAGCCAGCAGGCCGATCTTCTCGCCGCCGGCCAATCCGCGGGTTACGAAGAGACTTTCGAACACATCGGCATTCGCTACCGTCGGCTGGCGCTGAGGGTCGACGAGATCGGCCCCGCCCGCCGAACAGTCAAGGAACCGGTCAAGGTTGAAATCGTCGCCACGGCAGAGCGACTCGATCTCTCTCACCTCGAGGACGAGGCGTTCTGGACGTGGGCAATCGTCGAGACACTGCGACACACCGGCGTCCGAGTCGAAGAGCTGCTCGAGCTCACCCAACTCGCTATTGTCAGTCACCGCCTGCCAGACACGGGTGAGGTCATCCCGCTGCTCCAGATCGTTCCGTCCAAGACGAACCAGGAGAGGCTGCTCGTCGTCACGCCCGAGTTGGCCAGCGTCCTCGCCAGCGTCGTCAGTCGGCTGCGCGCCATCGGTGGCGGATCGATCCCGCTGGTCGCTCGCCACGCCGCTCATGAGCGAGCCTGGGGACCGCCGCTGCCGCATCTGTTCCAACGCAATCGCGACTACAGGTCCAAGGTCATCATCGCCGGGATGGTCAACCAACTGCTGGCGCGAGCATGGGACCGGATGGGTGTGTGCAACGCTGCCGACGAGCCGATCAAGGTGACCGCGCACGACTTTCGGCGCATGTTCGCCACCGAAATGGTCACCGGTGGCCTGCCTATCCACATCGCCGCGAAGATTCTCGGGCACAACCGATTGGTGACAACACAGGGTTACACCGCTGTGTTCGACGAAGAGCTTATTCGCTCTTACCGAGCTTTCCTCGATGGCCGGCGATCCGTCCGCCCGGCTGAAGAGTATCGCGAACCCACCAACGCAGAATGGACCGAGTTCCAACAGCACTTCCAGACCCGAAAGCTCGAGCTCGGGGACTGTGGCCGTCCGTACGCCACTCCCTGTAGCCACGAACACGCCTGTTTCTCTGAACAAGAATTCAAGCTTGGTAATCATGTGGAAGTCCTTCCCGAGATCGATCCGAATCCAGGCATTCCGAGGTCAGTTGTTGCCGATCCTCGT
>NZ_LVCT01000602.1:0-5890 GCF_001647205.1 Rhodococcus sp. EPR-134 | reverse complement strand
GACAACGCTGCCACCGGCATCGACGGCGGCCAACGCCCACACCTGAACGTGCACATCAACGCCAAAGACCTGGCCTACCACCGTGAATGCGCCACAACGGGTGATGGCTCAACACCTGTCCCGTCCGAGGACGACGATCCCGGCATGCTCGATCTCGACTTTCACGATCTCGACAAACAAGATCTCGATGTCGGCCACATGCCCTGGATGGGACCACTGAGCGTCGGCCGCACCCGCATGATCGCCTGCGACTGCATGCTCTCCAGCGTCCTCCTCGACGGAAACGGTGCCCCACTCGACGTCACCCCACTCAAAAGGCTTGTCACCGCAGCACAACGCACCGCCCTGATCGCCCGAGACAAAGGCTGCGCCTTCCCCGGCTGCGACTGCGTCCCCGCCTGGACCGACGCCCACCACATCAAACACTGGGCCAAAGGAGGACCAACCGTCATGGACAACCTGGTCCTGCTCTGCCGAACCCACCACACCCTGATGCACCGAAAACCCGGATTCACCGGCAAATGGGAAATCCGAATGGGCACCGATCACCTGCCCTGGTTCATCCCACCACCGGGCATCGACCCCGACCGGAAACCCCGCCGCTCCACCACACGACTCTGAACCCGGAGGTCACCGAGCACACGCCTCGGTGACCCATTCCGGCGTGCTTCGATAGCCGGAAAGGGCGGCACGGTGTCCCCTATTGCTAGCGTTGAGCGTGTGTTTGCACAGGGAACCAACGCGCTGACGGTAGACGGCCGACCGACGCTCGCGCATATCGATTTTGCCCTTATGGATTCCTATCGATTTCCCGACCGGCAGGGCTTCCCCGATTCATATCGCGCATTCATCAGGCACGCAGGTTGGGCGCGGACCTTCGGACTCTGGCTCATCTATCCGCCCGTCCTTCCCGGATTTGCCGACGGCTGGCAAGGGCGCGCCCGCAACCTCACCGCTCATCTTCATTCGGTCTACAGAGAAGGACAGGATGACGAGTTCGATTGGATGATCGAACCCGACGGCGATTGGTCACTCCCCGACTCGCTGCAGGTTTTCGGATGGAGCGAAAACGGTGACGCCCTCCTGTGGGACACAGCATCACGCGACACCGACGGAGAGTTTCCGGTTTGGGAATCACGCTCGTTCAACTCTCTCCACCGTCTCGGCGGGAGCATCCACGAAGCACTACCGTCCATTCGCACCCGGGCTATGGGCCTGTTCGGACCTCGCACCTTCGACATCGAGCCACTCCAGCCCACCCAACTCTGACGCGCGACCCAAATTATCGATAGGCCGCGGACACAGCCACGAATACGACACCTACGACGACGACCAGGGACAGATAGCCGAGAACGAGTCCGGCCACTGCCAATCCGCGCCCACTTTCGCCGGAACGGCGAATCTGGTTCAACGACACATGCCCCACTGGAATAGCAAGAACTCCACCGAAGATTCCAAGTACAAGTGCGACGATGGCCAAGGCATTCGTGCCGACCGCTGGTCGCGCTGGATAGCGCGCTGCAAGTTGATCTGCGAGTACCGGAATCCCGTCCGATGTGAAGCCCACTTGTGCAAAAACGGGTTGGCCATCGGCGGTGTAGCCGACCACCCCAGGGAGCGGTGCCGCCACCTGCCTGACAGGCCCGAACGTCGAACGAAGGCTCCTCCCTAACAGCAGCGCCGCGGCCATATACAGCAACAGCCCCGCCACAGATCCGGCTATCCAGGCTCCACGAAACGCCGGCCCGTCGACGTCGAGGATCCTCCCCGCCGCCCTCACACCGGATCCTGCTGCACCGACCGCGATACTCAAATTCACTGCGCCAGGAATAACGGCAAGCATGGCAATGGCACCGACACCAAGCGACAATGCCGGGCCACCGCGACGCCGCCACGCCAACGAACTCATCAGCGCTGCAAACAAAGTCACAGCGGTGCCCAGAAGCCCAGTCACAAATCCGACAACGACTCCCGTCTCGAAGTCCCCACCTAGATGACGAGCAACCCACTGTGCCCAGGCCCGCGCGAATGGCGGCCCGAGTGTCAGCGAGACAACGACCGTTGCAACCGCAGCGCACGCCACGACACTGATGACCCGCAGAATCCACCCCAGATAACCGGAATGCGAATTATTCTGCGCAACAGTAGTTTCCGAGTCGATCACCAGGATTCCTTCGTTCAGAGCGTGAGAACAGAACGGCTCTAGCTGTCACTCCACACAGAACCGTGGCCGGACCGGCTCACTCATCTGATCAAGTTCTGGCGCCTGTGTCTGTAGTTCGTTCGCACGACCAAACCAGCGATAGCAACGATTACATATTTGTGTTAGCGTCGTTTCCATGGGTTCGAGAGCAAAGATTCTGGCCGCGGCAACCGAGCTGCTCAACACCTCCCCCAACGGCGACATATCCACCCGCGCCGTGTGCGAGATGGCCGGCGTCGGCGCCCCCGCGCTCTACCGTCAGTTCGGCGACAAGGACGGACTGCTCGCAGCCGTCGTCGAGGCAGGTTTCTTCGAATACCTCGAAGGCAAACGGGCTGCGACACCTTCCGATGACCCCGTTGCCGATCTACGGGCCGGCTGGGATGCGCACACCGCCTTCGCGCTCGCGCATCCCGCTCACTACCGCTTGATGCACTCACCTTCCGCCCAGAGCGCCGACACCGCTCTGCAGGCCCAGGCGCTACTTCGATCCGTTCTCGAACGATGCGCTGCGGCAGGTGTTCTGACCGTATCGGTCGACGTGGCTACGCAGATGGTGATGTCCGCCAATGCGGGCGTCGCTCTGATGCTCGTCGTCAGGCCGGAACAGTACCCCGATCCGACGCTGTCACAGCGAGTTCGCGACGGAATCTTCGCGTCCATCATCGACGAATCCGGCGTCCACCCGGAAACCTCACTCAACAGAGTTGCATCTACTCTCGACGCCCAACTGGCCGCCGCAGATTCAACTTCTCTCTCCGCCAACGAAGTCGGCCTACTACGAGAGTGGCTTCGCAAGCTGTCCGATGCAACCGAAACCAGTTCAGGAGTTACATCATGACTGACACCACCACCCGCGTCGCCATCGTCACCGGAGCTTCCGGCGGCATCGGGCGAGCGACTGCAGAGAAGCTCGCCGCCGACGGAATGGCTGTCGCCGTGCACTATTCAGGAAACATTCAACGCGCCCAGGAAACAGCTGACGCCATCGTCGCTGCGGGCGGTCGCGCCATAGCGGTGCATGCGGACGTCGCCGACGAAGGTGAAGTCGCCGCACTGTTCGATACGGTCGAGGAGGAATTCGGGGGCATCGACGTCGTCGTCCATGCAGCCGGAATCATGATTCTCTCCACCGTCGCAGAACTGAACTTCGACGATTTCGATCGGATGCATCGGACCAACGTCCGAGGGACCTTCGTGGTCGACCAGCAGGCAGCCAGACGTGTCCGGCGCGGTGGTGCGATCATCAATTTCTCCACCTCCGTGAAGAAGCTGGCGTTTCCGACTTATGCCGCGTACGCCGCCACCAAAGGTGCTGTCGACGCGATCACTCTGGTTCTCGCGAAAGAGCTACGGGGACGCGATATCACGGTCAACGCCGTAGCCCCAGGCCCCACGGCCACCGATCTGTTCCTCGACGGGAAAGACGAAGCTACAGTGGAGAACCTGTCCAAGCTGGCTCCCCTGGAACGCCTCGGCACACCGATGGACATCGCGGAGGCTGTCGCATTTCTCGCCGGCCCAGCTCGTTGGGTCAATGGCCAGGTCATCTACGTCAACGGCGGCGTGATTTAGCGAAACCATCGCCTAAGGACCACACCTTGGCAATTCCGACAAAACAGTCAAACCAGTCGACTTTGGTTGTAATGTGCAAACAATGGATAACCAGGATCGAGGGTCCGCCCGGACGTCACGACGACAGTTCATCAGCGTTGCAGGGCTGGCGGCAACCGCGGTCATAACCCTCGCGACCTCCTCGACCGCCGGCGCCGCCGGCCCCACGGCACCCAATCCAGGTTCGCGGGTCGGCGATCCTGCGGAAGCCCAAGCGGTACAGCGCGTCGCAGAGACACTGCTGAACAGCGGAGTCCCCGGTCTTGCCTTCGCCATCGTCAAACCGGATGAGAAGAACCGCAAGGCGAGTGTCACCACTACGTACCACTACGGATATGCCGACGTCGAAAACGGCGTGAGAGTCACTCCACGAACGCAATTCGAGATCGCCTCGGAGACCAAGACCTTCACCGCTGCACTACTGGCGAAACTGATCGCTCGGGGAGAAGTCGGATTGGACGACCTGGCGAGCAAGTATTCGGATGGCAACCCGCTGCCGAAAGGCATCGGCGGCGAGGAGATCACGCTTCGCCAACTGGTCACCCACCGTTCCGGCCTGAGCGACGACCCGCCCAATCTTTCGGCGGGGTGTGCCGATCCCACACGATCATGCACGGACGAGAAGGCGAAGTACACCAGAAATATGCTCTGGAAAGGACTCCAAGACGCGGGCGCCTTGGAGTTCGCCCCCGGTAGCCACTGGCTGTACTCGGACTTCGGGTTCGGACTGCTCGGCACACTCATGGCCGACAAAATCATTCCGGGACAAGAGAAGCCACCATTCGCGGCGGCAGTCGCCCGCGAAATCACCGACCCGCTCGGGATGATGGGTACCGTGATCGAGACCAAAGCAACCGACCTTGCCGTTCCGTACCACCTCGACGGCACACGAGCGCCTCTGTGGAACAACACGGGTGCGATCGCAGGCGGGGGTGGGCTGGTCAGCACCGCCGAGGACATGTCGATCTGGGCTGCAACAACTCTCGGCTACGAAAACAACCCGCTCAGACCAGTCCTGACCTCGATGCTCGAGCAGATCGACACGCAAGCTCCGGAGAATCCTGCATTCGGAATGGGAATGGCGTGGCAGCTCCAACCCCCGACGCCGAACTTCCCACAACGGTTCGCCAAGAAAAACGGAGACAGCTCGGGATCCAACTGCATCACCCTGCTGGTTCCCGACAGCGGCTGGTCGATCACGATTCTGGCGAACGGTGGAAATGCGGCGATGATCGACCCTGCAGCCGTGAACCTGATGCATGATCTGGTTCCGAGACGACCGATACTCGGTAGCTCGACGGGAAGTTCGTCGGGCAGCGACGTCGGCTTCCAGACCGGGTCATTCGGATAAACCCACTTACCTACGGGCGCTACATCTTCGTCGAGCGTGCCATCACGAAGCAGTAGAGCCCGTAGGTGATGATGCCCAATCCGGCAAGGATCAGCAGCGCCACTCCGTACGGCTGCGCGCCCAGCGTCTTGAACGCTCCGTCGAGTCCGGAGGACTTGCCGGGTTCGGAACTGTTGACCGCAAGAAGAACCAGAATGCCGACTGCAGCGATGGCCAAGCCCTTGGCGACGTACCCGACGGTTCCGAGTCGGCGCACGAAGTTGCTGGGTGTGCCTTTCAGATCATCGAGGAAGTTCTGGCTCGCGCCCTTGTACACGTGGTACACACCAACGGCAATGATCGCGATCCCGCCGATCACCAATGCGATAGTTCCAAGCGTGTTCTCCATCAAACGCGCCGTGATCCCCGCACTCTGACCGCTGCTGGACTTCCCGCTACCGCGGGCGAATCCGAATGCAGTGAAAGCAAAACCGAAATAGACGAGTGAAATGCCCAGAGCCTTTGCGCGGTTGAAGAACTCTTTCTTCTTGTCGTCAGAGGACGGCGACGACGAGCTTCCCAACGCAGCTTCGGCCAATCTCCACAACGCCATGGCAAGGAAGGCCACGACGCCGACCCACAGAGCGAAGACACCCCCTGGCTTTCCTGCCAACTCGGCCATCGCACCCGATTGGTCCGCAGACCCGGATCCACCGAGAGCAAGGCGGATCGCGATATATCCG
>NZ_LVCT01000601.1:0-3716 GCF_001647205.1 Rhodococcus sp. EPR-134 | reverse complement strand
ACGCTCTTCTGGTCGTGCGGTGACGATTCTTTATTCATCATGATCGTCGAACCATATACGGGCAGACGCTTCCCTCGAACGCCTGCATCAAGTGTTTCGAGATCAAGGGTTTCGAGGGTTCTGATCCGGCGTCGACCGCGGTTCTTCGGGGTTGGGAACCTTGGGGTCGATCGTGTCTGCATGATCTCGTTGCTGGTTCAGTTCGTCGCGAGAACTCGTCGCCTCTTTCCGATGCTGCGCTGCATGATGTTGCAGCGCAGACGCTTCCGCCGCTTTGGCGTCGGCCTCAGCCTGCACCATGCGCGCTTTGGCTGCTGTCTCTTCTGCCCGCGCCTCGCGCTCGCCTACTTGCAGTGACTTGTCTGCGACGTCTTCGCGGATCTGTTCTGCCTCGATGTGACGACGCTCGTCACGCCTGTTTCGCGCCACCCACAGGAGTGCGGCCACGATCGCTATCACCACGACCACGGCAACAATTATCCAGATAATGCTGCTGGTACTCATACTGCGAGAGGTACCCACCTGCGACTTTCTCACACGCAGGCAAACAAATACGCTGAAATTACAGGTCGGTCGGATGTGTGTTGGCTCCGCATAGAACCACGCACAGTTCACCGTCGGACGGCGGCGACACCGTTCCGTTCAGAACCGGAGCCAATGCTGCTGCGGTTCCCAACTCCACCAGAATCCGGAACTCCCGCCACAGGAATGCCCGCGCTTGCCGGATCGAATCATCTTCGACCACAACACTGTCTACCGAACTCTCATGCAGTGTCTCCCAGGCGATGGCACCAATTCGTGTAGCCCCCAACGAGTCTCCGGCGATACTGTTTACTTCGATATCCACCGGACGCCCCGCATCGAGCGAGGTGCGCAAGGTGGCAGCCCCGGTCGGCTCGACGGCTACCACGTGATCTTCGGGACGAGCCGCCGCGACGATTCCAGAGACCAATCCGCCGCCGCCGACTGCAACGCAATACGTAATCGGTCCGGATGCGTCGTCTTCGAGCTCGAGAGCGATGGTGCCGGCCCCACTGACGATGTCGGGCAGGTCGTAGGCATGCAGTTCGAGCGCACCGCTGGTGCGTGCGATGTCCGCCGCAGCGGCAGCAGCGAGCGCATACCGGTCGCCTACCTTGTGAACGGTTGCACCCAACTCTCCGAGAGCCTTCACCTTGGCATCAGGCGCTGTCTCCGGTACCACCACTGTGCAGGTGAGTCCTCGTCGCCGCGCTGCCCACGCGGCCCCGATTGCAGCGTTGCCGCCAGACGCGATCACCACGCCGGCATCGGGCATGGTGCCGTCGGCGACCGCTCGTTCCACTGCATTGAGACTGCCGCGCACTTTGAAGGAACCGCCGTGCTGGAGGTACTCGAGCTTGAACAGAACCGGTACCTCACCCTGTGGCGTCGGTAGAGCAGAGCGAAAGATCGGAGTACGCCGCGCCAGTCCTGCGATACGAGTCCGCGCAGCTTCGACGTCCGAGCGCTCGATTGCCACTGGACCTGCATTGTTGTCGGCGGTGAGAGTCATGTACCAACCCTACGGTTCGCAACGTCGACCCGAAGCAGTCGGCCCATCCTCATCATGATGTCTGTTTTTCACCAAGGAATGCCCACATCTGACCGAGACAATGGACCTCGGGGTGAATAAATTTACTACTACAAGCACAACGACGACATCAAGGAAAGGCACACCCCATGTCGAAGATCGCAGTATTCGGTGGAAACGGTTTTGCAGGAAGCGCAATCGCGAAAGAAGCCGCTTCACGCGGCCACGAGGTAACCGTCGTCGCTCGCAGCGCGCAGTCCGGAACCGACACGAATGTCGTGCAGGGTTCGGTTCACGACAACACGATCGTGGAGCAGATCACGGCAGACAACGACGTCGTTGTCGTTGCCATCCCCGCTCGCGAGATCGACGGCAAGCGCCTGCTCGACGCCGTCACTCCCCTCGCAGATGCCGCCACACGCAACGGTGCTCGCATTGCCGTAGTCGGTGGCGCCGGCAGCCTGTTGGTCTCCGAGGGTGGGCCACGCGTCGTCGACACCCCCGACTTCCCGGACGCATACAAGGGTGAGGCACTCGCTCACGCCGACGTCCTCGATGCGCTCCGCGCGACCGACAGCAATGTCGACTGGTTCTACGTGAGCCCGGCCGCAGCGTTCGGTGCCCATTCCAGTTGGGTGGCGACATTCTCCTGACGGACGCCGAGGGCAACTCCGCCATCGCGGGCGAAGACTACGCCCACGCTTTTGTCGACGAGATCGAGACTCCGGCACACCGTCGCCAGCGTTTCACCGTCGCACACTGAATATGAGCAACCTTCGTAGGCGCGCAGCCTGGATGACTGTTCCCGCTGCCGCCGCACTCCTGCTCACCGCGTGCTCCAACGACGCGGAATCCGCAACGCCCAGCAGTTCTACGACGTCCACGAGCGTTGTTGCCGAAAAGGGCGATCAACTCGAATCCAACAAGACCATCGTCACGGATTTCTACGAACTGGCGTTCAACGGCCGTCAGGTTCAGCAAGCCGCCGACCGATACCTTGGCGACGTCTACATCCAACACAACCCCACCGCCGCCGATGGGGCAGCTGGATTTGTCAGCGGCATAGGCGGTTACGTCGAGGCCACACCCGGATTGCATGCCGAGATCACTCGCGTTTTCGCCGAGGGCGATCTGGTTGCCCTCCAGTCCCACACCACGTCTGCACCCGGCGACCGCGGCCAGGCGGTATTCGACATCTTCCGCGTCGACAACGGCAAGATCGTCGAACACTGGGATGCCATTCAAGACGTGCCGGAAACGTCCGCGAATCCGAACACGATGTTCGACGGACCCACCTCGTCGCCGTCCAAGTCGTCAGAAGTCTTGGAGCGCAACACGGCCAACGCGTTGACGTTCCTGCAGCTCGCCTTCAACGAAGGCAAAGCCGCCGAGGCTGCCGACCAGCTGGTCGGTCCGACCTACACCCAGCACAACCCCTCGTTCGCTGACGGCAAGGACGCATTTGTCACCGCACTGGCCGGGATCGAACCCGTTACCGGAGACAAGGCCACCAAGTTTCCACGGACGGTAGCCGAGGGCGACTTCGTCTTTGTTCAGACCTTCGCTTCGTCCGGTGGGGGAACGGCCGGCAGCGGCTCGATGGACATCTTCCGATTCGACGAGAACGGCAAAATCGTCGAGCATTGGGACGCCGTCCAGGACTACCCGTCGACGACTGCAAGCGGCAACACCGTGTGGGACGACGGTCGCTGAGACGACAACTCCGAACAGTTCAGAGAGGGATGCGGATCAGCCGACGTTGATTCGTTCTGTGTCGCCGTCGTAGTAGTCCAACAATCTCTGATCCATCACCCGGCGCCACAGCGGTGGAATCCACGCGATCACGATCATCACTGCGTAGCCGGCCGGAAGTTGCGGCGCTTCGGCCGCGCTACGCAGACTTTGGTACCGCAGCTTCGGGTTGGCGTGGTGATCGCTGTGCCGCTGCAGTTGGTAGAGAAACAGATTGCTCACGACGTGATCGCTGTTCCAACTGTCAGCGGGGCTGCAGCGAACGTACGAGCCGTCGGCACGCTTGCCACGCAGCAGGCCGTAATGCTCGAGATAGTTCGCGGCTTCGAGGAAGGTGAATCCGGCAACTGCCTGCAGCAGGAGCCAGGGCGCGACCTCCCAACCGAAGATACCGATCAGCGTCGCGAAGAGG
>NZ_LVCT01000600.1:0-961 GCF_001647205.1 Rhodococcus sp. EPR-134 | reverse complement strand
AGTCCGCCCGAGATGCCGACCGTATTCTTCATCAACGAACCGGTCTCGGAATCGCAGATCAACTGAACGTCACTGTCTCACTTGACTTGACACATAGCGAAGCGTAAGCACCGCTTGAACCGCAGGGGTTATTCGTATGTTGTCGGTGGCCACACCCCAAAGCTACCAAAAAGATGTGTACATACTTTTTTACATATAGAAACCAACAGTGCGAGTTGAAGGCTGGACAGATGACACGCAAAAGCGCCGGTGAGCGATGTGCTCACCGGCGCTGGAAATGCGAGATCGCCCTATGTCACCAGCGCTGAAAACCGGTGACGTACGTGCCATTCCAGAGCGCCGGGTCGCTGAGCGTGATGGAGACACGACCTCCGTGTGAAGCTGCCTCGTCGACGATCTGGTCGACGGTGGCGTAGACGACGTTCCCGGTGGGCTGATAGACGGAACCAGGGCCGAGGTTCACGCGCCAACCCCGATCCGGGATGGGGCCGAGGAGGTTGCCGGCATTGGTGTCGGCGATGAATCGGGTCTCGTTCTGATCGAAATTGACTCCGACAAATCCGTTGCCGGAATACGGGGTCGCGGCAGAAGCGGCACCCGCCCCGAGGAGGGCCACAGCACCGGCCGCTACCGGGACCAACAGTGCAGCTACAGCCATACGTGAACGGGACATGGAAACCTCCTGTGACGCGAAGGCTGCATCTTCCGCAACCAACTTTGATGTAACTGACGGTAGCGCAAAACGTGATAACCGAACATTTGCGACAACATGACGTCGGTCACGTTAGCGGTAGCGCAAAGGCTCGCAATCTGGGCATTCATACTTTATGACTAGGCGAAACAGGGCTGATCGCCCCTAGGTGCGGAGGCGGAAACGGACCGCTTGCCGCTTTCAGCTCCAAATGAGTAAATGCCTGGCACTCAACCCGGTCGGTCGGATCACCGACTGCATCCGCCTGCC
>NZ_LVCT01000599.1:0-2719 GCF_001647205.1 Rhodococcus sp. EPR-134 | reverse complement strand
TCCGATCTTGATCGACGTGCTCGTCACTTGTGTGGACGCCATCACCGCGGTGCCGGCCACCTAGACGGTTGCGGAGACGGCCGTGATTGTCTCGGGGCGTGCGGGATCACTGGTTCTGTCTGGCTCGCTGGGGGTTCAGACGATACGAAGTGTTTCCCAGTCCGGACCGCAGCCCGAGTGCGAAGAGTTGGCACTCCACGTCGTTGGCGGCCTTTCGTACCTCGTACGCGGTGGTGCCGGCAGTCGGGCGTGGTGATCGTTTCTCACGTCCCCGGCACAGGGTGCGCCGGGGACGTGAGAAACGATTCTAGCGCCTATTTGTGCAGTTCAACCTATATAATTGGGGAGTCTAATTCGGTAGCGGACCTGACCAGTTCGCTCGATTCTGGAGGATTCCTGTGGCTGATTTGGCTACTGCTGTGACTGTGTTGGATGCGAATGGGCGGGCGGGTGTGCCGTCGTTGCTGATTTCGGGTCCGGGGATGGGCAAGTCGAGTTTGGTGCGTGGGTTGGCTGCGGCGGATGGGGTGTTGTGCAAGACGGTGTTGGGGTCGTTGCGTGAGCCGTCGGATTTCGCTGGGTTGCCGGTGGTGCGGGAGCACGGTGTGACGTTGGAGGCTCCGGCGTGGGCGAAGGAATTGGTGGCCGGTGGTGGCGGGTATCTGTTTCTGGACGAGTTGACGACGAGTCCGCCTGCTGTGCAGGCGGCGATGTTGGCGGTGGCGCTGGATCTGACTGTCGGTGATGTGCAGTTGCCGAAGGGAACTCGGGTGATTGCGGGGGCGAACCCTCCGGATTGCGCCGCTGGTGGGTACGAGTTGGAAGCGCCGTTGGCGAATCGGTTCTGCCATGTGGAGTTCACGCCGTCTGTGGATGAGTGGTTGGACGGTATGTCGACGGGGTGGGGTGCGCCACCTGCCTCGCGTGCGGTGGCCACCGATGAGCAGCGGGTTGCGTTGGTG
This sequence comes from Rhodococcus sp. EPR-134, assembly GCF_001647205.1. Lineage (NCBI taxonomy): Bacteria > Bacillati > Actinomycetota > Actinomycetes > Mycobacteriales > Nocardiaceae > Rhodococcus > Rhodococcus sp. EPR-134. The sequence goes on along the minus strand of NZ_LVCT01000599.1, from coordinate 1,757 downwards.
CGCAGTTCGATCACCGGCTTTGTGCAGCGCAATCCTGATGCGTTGGATGCGTTTCCGTCGTCGGCGGCGCAGACCGGTGGCGCGTGGCCGTCGCGTCGTACGTGGTCGATGTTGGCGGCGGTGTTGCCGCATGTGCGCGAGGACGACAACGCGGCGATCAACACGGCGGTGTTCGGGTTGATCGGTGAGGGCGCGGGCGTGGAGTTCTTTTCAGTGGCGACGTAGCGCCGATCTGCCCGATCCGGTTGCGGTGGTGGAGAATGCCGAGTCGGCGTTCGATTGGCAGTCGCGTCCTGATCTGGTGTGGGCAGTGTTGTCCGGTGTCACGGCGTGGGCGGTGGGGCGCGGCACGGTGGAGGCCTGGCGCAGTGCGTGGGGTCCGCTGATCGCGGCTGCGGAGGCGGGCGCACCGGACGTGGCGGGCGCGGCGGCGCGCACGCTGGCGAAGGCGCGACCGGCGAAGGCGACTGTCCCGGCGTCTGCACGTCGGTTCGCGCCGATGTTGACCGCTGCGGGTCTGATGGAGGCGGCGGCATGAGCGGGGTTCGGGTGCTCGCGCCGGATGAGTTGCGGGCGTTTCGCCTGGCACGGCTGGTTTCTGCCGAGCAGATGCCGTATTTCATGCGGGCGTTGTTCGCGGCGCAGCCCGTTGCTGCACCGGGGTTGGGAACGTTCGCGGTGGATGCGCAGTGGCGGCTTTATCTCGATCCGGCGTTGTTGGTGGGCGCGGGTGCGTGGCCGGTGCCGGTGGCGGGTGCGGTATTGCTGCACGAGGTCGGGCACTTGCTGCGGGCGCACGGTGTGCGAGGGCAGTCCTTGCCGAAGCCGGCGGCGCACGTGGCGTGGAATTACGCGGCGGACGCGGAAATCAACGACGACTTGCTGGCGGCGGGCGTCGGGTTACCGGACGGGGTGATCACTCCACAATCGTTCGGGTGCGAGGACGGCGGAATCGCAGAGGACTACTACACGCACCTGATCGATCCGGTTTCGGGACAACAGTTTCCAGACGACGAAGATGTGGGATGCGGGTCCGGTGCGGGGTGCGCGCCGGTGCCGGGGGAGTTGGGCGCGGCAGCGGGGGAGGTCGCGGACGGGTTGGACGGCGCGGAAGCAGATCTGGTGCGCCGCCATGTGGCGCGGGCGGTGCAGGCGGCGCAAGGAAAGGGGCGCGGGAGCGCACCGGCAGGATTGGCGCGTTGGGCTGGTGAGGTTCTCACGCCGCCGACAGTGCCGTGGGATCGGGTGTTGCGCGCGGTGATCCGGCGCGCGTTGGCGGATCAGTCGGGGCGGACGAACTACAGCTATGCGCGTCCGTCGCGGCGCAGCGTGCCGGGGGTCGTGGCCCCGGCGATGCGGGGTCCGTCGATCACGGTGTCGATTGTGATCGACACGTCCGGGTCCATGTCGGCGGCGGATCTGTCGGCGGCGATGGGTGAGGTTGCGGGTGTGCTGCGGGCAGGCGGTGTAGCGCGGGAGCGGGTACGGATTCTCTCGTGTGATGCGAAATCGACGTCTGCGCAGGCGGTGCGGTCGGTGGCCGATGTGGTGTTGGTGGGCGGCGGCGGTACGGATATGCGCGTCGGGATCGACGCGGCGAACGCGGCCCGTCCTGCCCCGCACGTGGTGATCGTGTTGACGGACGGGGATACGCCGTGGCCGGATCGGCCGTCGCGGGCGCATCTGGTGTGCGCGGTGATCGGCAACGACGCCGCACTGTCTCGGACCCCGGACTGGGCGTCGAGTGTGCAGATCCC
>NZ_LVCT01000598.1:0-5027 GCF_001647205.1 Rhodococcus sp. EPR-134 | reverse complement strand
GGTCGCCGGTACCGGCGAGGATGCGGCGGCGCGGGCGTTGCGTGCGGGGTGGGAGTGCGCCGCGAATCCGGTGGTCCTGGCGTGCGAACAGACGGAGGACGTGTCGTGAGCGTGGAATGGTTCGATCTGGCTCAGCGTCTCTATGCCGCCGAAACAGGGCGCCCCGTTGCTCGGCTCGCACACACCACGTTCACCCCGTCAGCGTCGGCGCTGGCGGTGCGGGCGAGCGCACGCGGCGGCAGTGTGAGCGTGTCCGCTGCGGCGTTCGGTGGAGGTGAGGAAACCGCGTGCGATGAGGCAGGGTTGGCGTTGCTGGCACGGTTGGGCGGCACGTTGGCGGCGGATGCCCCGGCGATGTTGCTCACCGACGACGGCGGCACGATTCCGGCGCTGGTGGGGTTGGCGCGGGCGCACGCTCACCACAGTGACCCGAACATCTCTGGTAGCGCCGCGATGGTGGGGTGGTGGGCGGATCGGGCGGATCATCCCGGCACGTCGGCGGTGGTGAATCTTCCGGCCGCGTCCAGTGCCCGCTACGTGCTCGGAGTGGTGCCGGAAGCGCAGCGGTCGGCGAGGGTGTGGCGGACGTGGTTTCAGATCGCGGACGAGAGTGTCGCCGGGATGCACGAGTGGGCGCGTGCGATCGGCAGTGGCCCGTTGCTGCCGCTGCTCGCTGCGATCGGCGAAGACGACGCGTATTCGTTTTCTCGGGCGCAGTCCGCACTGGTGGACGGTCACGACTGGTCGCGTCCCGACAACACGGCCAGCGCCGCGATGGGTCTGCGAAGTCGTTGTGACGCAGCAGATGTGATGTCATCAGCCTTGCTCGATGATCCGATGTGGCGCGAGCGTGCACTGCACACCGGCCACGTCGCGGTGGGTGTGGCATCGATGACGCCGCCACCGAAAGGTTCACGTCGCCGCAACGGGTCGTTGTCGGTGACGTGTGAGCGTCTGGATTCGCGCCTTCGGGTTGGATCTGCTGTCACCGGGTGGGTCGGTACACCGCGACGGCGTCCGTTCGAGCAGTTCACTGTCGAGGTCGCATCGACGGAGGTTGTCGGCGGGAAGTTGGTGCTCGGACTCGGTTCGGTGGGGATGTATGCGCCGCCGAGTGGGGCGTCGGTGGTGTTGATGCCGCAAGCGGCGTCACCTTTCGCGATGCGCGCTGGTCGTGGCCGGTACTGGCGGCTCTACCGAGGGCGGCGGTCCTGGCTTTCGACGGGGCAGACACCCGTTCCTTCCCGGCGTGAAGTGCCGTTGGACGTGCTCATTGCGGGCGCTGAGGAATAACGCCGGCACTGGGCACAAAGTATGTAAATAGCCAGTTCAGAGAGCTTTTTGAGGAAAGGATTGATTCGTCATGCGCATTACTGTCCCGTCGGATATCGCTGCCCCCTCCGGCCCGGTGCCGTCGTCGTCCCGTCCGCCCGTCCCGTCGCTGACGGGGTGGCCGGGGTCGGAGATCATGTCCGACCCGATCACGGCGCGGGTGCTGTTTTCGGTGTGGTCGGGTGATCCTGCGGTGGTGGTGCCGTCCCCTCCCGGTGCGGGCAAGACCCGATTGGTTGCACTGCTGGCTGCGGCATTGGCGCACCGGGCGGATCTGCGCGTAGGGATCGCGGCGCAGACCCGCGAACAGGCGGTGGAGATTGCACGCCGGTTGGGAACACTCACCGACCGCGCCGCCTTGATGTGGAAAGCGATGCCGCCGGCACCGGATAGCGGCGACACACCGGTGGTGTCGGGGCAGAAAGTGCGCTGGCAGGGCGACGTCGGTGCAATTCTGATCGGCACGACGGCGCGATGGTTGTTCTCGGACCCGGACCGAGTCGGTGCGGACGTGTTGATCGTGGACGAGTCGTGGCAATGCACTTACGCCGATCTGGGAGCGCTGGGAGCCATGGCGAAACAGGTGGTGTGCGTCGGTGATCCCGGACAGATCGACCCGGTGGTGACCGGCGATGTATCTCGTTGGGAGGGAAGCGAAACTGCGCCCGATCTACCCGCCCCGATTGCACTGTTGGCTGCGCACGGCGACGTGGTGGGGATGGTGCGGTTGGCGCACACCTGGAGACTTGGCCCCGACACCACAGCACTGATCGCGCCACTGTTCTACCCCGATTTGCCGTTCACCTCGAAGCGGCCCCCGGAACACCTCACCGATTCGAGCGGAGTTGTGTGGCCCGAATTGGCGCACCGCCCGATCACAGCCTGCGGAGGCCCGTCCGATCCGGCCCTGGTGACCGCATGCGCCGCGCGGGCGGCGGAACTACTGGCAGCGGATCTGGTCACCACCGCAGGCCAGCGGCCAATGACGGCCGCCGACGTGGCCGTGGTGGTCCCGCACGTGACTCAGGCTGCGGCGATCCGTGCCCTACTGAGCGAGCACCCCGACGTACTGGTCGGCACCGCCAATTCGCTGCAAGGCCTCGAGCGTCCTGCCGTCGTGGTGCTGCACCCGTTGGCGGGATACCGGACCGCCGAACCTTTCAACCTCGATGCGGGCCGCGCCTGCGTGATGCTCTCGCGTCACCGCGCCCACATGTCCGTCGTCATCGACAGCGCGACTGCGAGCGTTCTTGCACATGGTGCGCCGTCGCCCGCGCTCGAGGTCCAGACCGGCCTGTTGGCCGCGCTGCACAGCACCCCCGCTGTGTAGCTCACCCGCAAGGGAAAGGGACACAACACATGTCCGAAACAGCGAAGATCGAATACCGTGCACGCGTCTGGGAAGGAATAGACACATTCGATGCAGTCGCGGCATCGACAGCAGGCGGCAGCAAGCGCGATGACTTCCGCTACGAGCAAGACCCCGAGTCGCAGATCCACGACAACTTCCGTCCGCGCTGTGCGGGCAGCTGACGGGATGATCGCGTATGCCCGCCGCTGCGGTACCGGCACCGAAGAATTGCCCACGGTGTTCGCGGATTTCCTCTCCGATGCACATCACCTGGCCGACGCGTTGGGCGTCGATTGGGATGAGGCCACATGCAATGGGGAGGGGCATTACACCGCCGAGTTGTATGGCACCGGGTAGTCGGGGCACTGACGGCCCGGCAGTCCACGGACGTTCGGCCGGCAGTCCACGGACGTTCGGCCGGCAGTCCACGGACGTTCGGCCGGCAGTCCACGGCACCGGGAGTGTCAGGGGCGGAGGCTGAGGGAAGATGAACGGAATGGCCGGTACCGGTTTACATCCCAATTCGGTATCATGATGATTATGAGCACGCAGATCGCGGTACGGCTACCCGAGGACATCGTGGTGTTTCTCGACAGTGAGGTCAGTGGTGGGCGCGCGAAAAGCCGTGCTCAAGTTGTGCTTCGAGCGTTGGAGCGTGAGCAGCGTCGACAGCTTGCAGCCCGAGACGTGGAGATCTTGTCTGATGGTCTCGGAACCGGTAGCGATGTGAATATCGCCGCCGCGCACGGGAAGAAGAACTGAGTGCGGCCAATCCATGACGCCCACCTCGAAACGCTCTGTCCGGTCTTGGTTCTGACGAGGGAGCTGGTTCGGCCTCATCTGGGGACGGTCACTGTTGCTCCCGTTCGTGCGGAGGGGCGGGGGTTATCGACCGAGCTGAGTTTGGGCGAAGACAACGGTGTCGAGGACGGATCGGTTGTCGACTGCGACGGGGTGACGACCATCCCGGTGTCGGCACTCGGGGTGAATCGAGGATTTCTCTTGCCTGCTCAGGAAGTGTTGTTGACCAGGGCATTGCGATCAGCATTTGATCTCGAGTCATTAGGACGCCAGTAGCGGGGATGGGGCAGCGATGGTGGTGAGGAAGTGGGAGCAGATTCCCCTGTTCGACCTCGATCCTTCTCCGGTGCCCGGAGTTCATGGGGATGGTTCTGAGGTCGATTCTGAACCAGCGCTCTTCGATCTCGACGACGCCGCGGCGCCGGATCCCGATGCTGACGTGATGGATGCCCGTGCGCCGATTGCGGAGGATCGTGTCGCCGCGGAACCAGAGGTCGAACCAGTGGCAGGCGAAAGCGCCCCCATAGCGTGGCAAGGTACGGACTCGTCACCGTCTTCGGATTACAGCACGGAAACAGTTGTGCCCCAAGATAAGCCCATTGCTGACGTGGGACCGGAACCTCCCCCGGCGTCCGAACGGGGCGCAACCGAACCGGCCGCCCTTCCTCCCGCCGGCGAGGCAGCAGACGGCCACGCCGTCATTGTCACAGCAGCCGGCACCTACACACCGTCTGGCCATACACTCACCGGCCCAGTCGATTCCATCGAAAAACTTGACAAACTCATCAGATGGGCAACGCTCACCCCGCTGGGCGCGCCGGCACAGATCTGGATAGTGGGAATCGAAGCGTGCGAGATGCTCGGATGGATCATCGACCCGGGCAGTGAAGACGATGTCGACGACATGGAAGTCCTCCGTACCCGCGCTGCCGAAGAGCTCACCGCGATCCTCCACGCCACGCTGACCCCGATGCTGACCGCAGGATGGGAACTGCGCGGAGAACCCGGCCACGTCGTTCACCTCTCCCGCACCACCGGGAACTTCACATCCATGGTCGACATTTTCATCGAACCCTACGTGTGGACCTACTGGAACAAGGACTTCGGATGGGGCAATCGCGTGGGGGACATGGGGATCCTCGGGTCACCGGCCGCCGGAACCTACCTCCCCGACGACGACCTCCCCGCTGCCCGCGAACTGGGACGCCGACTCGCCTGGTGCGCACAACACCTCGGCGTGCTACCCGGGCCCACCCCCGCACGCACCGGCGCCGCCATCGTCGACAAGATCAAACGCGACCGCACCCGCAGCGGTAAAGGAATCGTCGTCACTGTCGGTGGACCGGTCCCACCGTTGGACGGCGAACCCCGCGGAGATCTCGAACCTGCCCTCGGATGGACCCGCATCCCGGACCTCGAAGAACTTTCCGATGCAACACAACTGGTATCGATAGACCAACGAGCTGCGTACCTCGCTTCGGCTGGCATGCTCGAATTCGGCTACGGAAAACCTCGACATCTTCGCGGCGAGGACGCGCTCGAT
>NZ_LVCT01000597.1:0-1051 GCF_001647205.1 Rhodococcus sp. EPR-134 | reverse complement strand
GCAGACCTGGATCACCACCGTCAGCCTCGATGCACTTCAAACGTCCATCGCCGATGGCGGAATCGGCGCAGAACTCGACGACCTCGACATCGCAGAAGCGTGGGTCTACCCCGAACAGGGTCGAGCCCTCGACAAGTGGGCGAAAATCTTGAGAGAGGCCCGCAAAGTTGCCGTTGACACCGGCGACACAGCAATGAAACGGTTCATCGGCGCCTGCTACAAGGGTTATATCGGCCGAATGGTCAACCCCGACATGTGGACCGCCAAACAAATGCAACACCATCATCAGCCGCTCTGGCGAGCAGCGATCATCGCACACTGCCGCTGGCGAGGCCGCCGCGTCGCGATGCGCATCGCGCGCGAAACCGGGCGTTGGCCACTGCGCACCGTCACCGACTCCTGGGTCTACCCCCTGCCCCTGGGCATCGACATCGCAGACGAGAGTGACGCACTCGGGAAAATGACTCTGGAAAAGAGCGCCCCGCTCACCGAAAACATAACCGTCATGCTGACCGACGCCCGCGACACCCACGAGATCAACCTCGCACTCAAAGCTGCGTTCACCGACGAAGATGAAGGAAACATATAGTGGCCCTGCATCTTCCGAAACCGCGATCTACCAAACCCGCACAGAAGACCGTCGGTTTGGACGGACTCAACGTATCTGTCTCGACAGCAGCGACCAGTGGTGTCGAAAAATCGAAATCGGTCAAAAGTGGGGGATTGGCCGGACTCACCAGCAAAGTCTCCGTACGTCAGATCCGTACCGAAATCGGTAAAGAAGGCCTACGGCAAGCAGCTGTCGACGCCGGGAGAAAGCCCCCATCTGACCGAACACTGCGCCGCTGGGCGCAGCAAGGACGAATCCCGCACCCCGACGTCACCGAACGTGCACAACGGCGAGCCGCCATCGAACGCCTCGGTGGAATCGACGCTGTCGCAAAGAAAATCGGTCGTTCACGATCAGCGGTCTCTCGCTACCGTTCCGGCGAAACGAACGAGCTGCGCGCTGACGCGAAAAAGAAACTCAAGAACGTCAAAGCGCACGACG
>NZ_LVCT01000596.1:0-303 GCF_001647205.1 Rhodococcus sp. EPR-134 | reverse complement strand
ATTACCCTGAAAACAAGGGATTCGACCAGTACGGCGACACTTTCGGATTTCACTTCGATTCCATCGAATCCGTCCACATCGACTGGACATAGAACTGCCCTGCTCCTCGACGCACCGGGCGGGACCAGGCATCGCGTTCGCAGACCCTCGTGCGAAACACCGGTAGCGATCTCGGCACCAGAGGATATGTCGGCCAGGTTCGAAAATCGAATGGCGCCTCTCAGCCGGAGTTGTCAGGTTTGACGGGCAGTTGGGAGTCGAGTTCGGAGACAGTGGCTTCCACAGCTGCCGCGATCTCGTCGT
>NZ_LVCT01000595.1:0-2542 GCF_001647205.1 Rhodococcus sp. EPR-134 | reverse complement strand
GAACTGCTCCAGCCGACGCATCAGCGCGGACTCCAGCTCCCGCTCCGCGACACGTTCGGTGATGTCGAGAAAATCGAAGACGTACGGGTCACGCACCAATTGCTGAGCGAGATCGGAATCCTCGGCCGGAAGGTGGTCCTGAAAATTCGACGGTGCCGCACCGATCCTGCGCCGTAAACCGCTGTTGATCTGATTTTGCAGCACATTGCGCGACCACCCGTGTTCAGCAGCCGTTGATGCATACCAGTCGCGGTCGGACTGGTTATCCAGCTTGTCGAGCAATACCGTCACATGACCCCACGGCAATTGGCCAACAGGTTGTTGGCCAATTGCATCGCGCCTCCAGATGCTCGCCATCTGCCGCATGTACTTCAGATTGGTCCGCGACAACCCACGCATGTCGGGAAAGGCCGATCGAAGATCGACGGCGAGCCTGTCGATCACCTTTGAACCCCAGCCCTCGGCCTCTTGACGCTGCACGATCGCGTGCCCTATGTCCCAATACAGGCTGAGCAGTTCGGTGTTGACGATTCGGGTGGCGCGAACTCGCGCTTGCCGAACTTGCGACTTGAGATGGTCGAGAAGCTGGGCGTAGTCGGCGGGCAGTTCGGCTGGAGCATTCACCCATCCATCTTTACCCAGCGCTGCTGGGAACGCCCACCGGACATGCCTCCACTGGACACCTCAGCTCGCAGGAACGGCGACTCGGGCGTGGATGCGCGCTAGACACGCAGGATCACCCGGCCCTCGCACAGTTCAGATCTTCACAGGGCGCATTGATCGGTGTGAATACGTCCAGCACCATAGCGGCCCTCACCTGAAATCGGGCGCGTCAGGCCTGTTCGCGCGCGGACAGGTACATCGTGTTCCCTGGTAGAGAAAGGTTCTCATGCCGTTCCTAGGTTCGACCATCCACCGTCCGGTATGCATGCTGATGACGGCAACAGTCGTCGCAGCCTCCATCGCTTTGATGTCGCCGGGCATCGCGTCCGCCCAATCAAACGGATGCTCGAAGACTTTCAACCTGTTCATCCCCGGAACCTGGGAAACCGCAGACGACGCCGATCCCTCGATCCCGGTCGGTATGCTCAAACCGATCGCCGACAGCATCGCGGACACGAACGGTAGCGCGGCACAGGTCCACACTCTGCCGTACATGGCCCGAGCCTTCGACAACGGAAAAACGTACGCAGACAGCAAATCTGATGGTTTGGCGAGGGCGAAGGACGTGATCTCCGAGATCGCAACGAAATGCTCCGACACCAAATTCACCATCACCGGCTATTCCCAGGGCGCGGACATCGCAGGTGATCTTGCCTCTGAAATCGGCAACGGCTCCGGCCCCCTCAAGGCAGAGCAAGTCCTCGCGGTCGGGCTTCTCGCCGATCCCGGTTCCGGAACGAACGGCGAAGCAGTCATCGGCCCGAAGCCGTCAGGAAAGGGGATCGCCGATCCGCGGCCGCAGGGCATGGGGAAGCTCTCGGGCCGGGTCGCGTCGATCTGCGATCCGAAAGACCTCTACTGCTCGATCCAAAAAGGTTCGAGCCCGCTGCTCGGATCGCTGGGTTCGGTGCTCACCAAAGCTCCGAGTGCTGGAGTTGACGGCCAGGTAGGCGACAATTCACACCTGGCCACCGCGCTGGCGTCGGATTTCTCCCAAGCCGACCTTCCCAGCCTCGCCACAGCCACTGGCAATCTGACCAGTGAACTCTCGAAGACGGACGGCACAGTCGACCTCGAGAAGGTCGCCTCCAGCGCGACAACTCTGGCGAACACCATCAGTCCGCTCGCGGAACTACTCGGCTCCGGTGCCGCCAATCCTGCGGCGAACGGGCAGCTCGCTGCAGCTCCCGCCGGAACAGCCGAAAATAATGCCGGCCACGTTCTAGACAAGGCCGGAGAATCTGATCTCAGCAGTGCGCTCTCGACAGTGACCGCGATCGCCGACACCGCGAGCACGCTCGCCAGCAAGGGCTCCACGACGCTGCCGGCTTCATCTCCGGACCTGACCTCCCTGTCGACCGCTGCTGGCACCCTCGACAGTCAGATCGCCCCGCTCGCCACGACACCGAGTGACGTCCTCGGATCTGCCTCCGGAGTCCTCTCCTTACTCAAACCCACAGTGGTCGTCAACCAAGTCCTGGGCGTCGCCACCGGCTTCACCTCCCTGGATATGCCTGCGATCCTGGCGAACCTGAACCTTCTTCCGCAGAAGGTCGCCGCGCTCGACGCCCACGGTGCCCACAAGGTCGCAGGGGATCTGAACAACCAGTTCTCCCCATTGGTGAAGATGGCCGCGGGTATCGATCTGAAATGGGTCTCACAGATTCTGTCGGCAATCCCGGATCCGTCCGGCTACTCAAAGGTCGCGGCGCTCGTCGCGTCGATCCTGGGAGGAGTCGACATCATCAACCTGGCAAACCTCGTCGGCCGGGTGCAGGAAATCGCTTGGGCCGCAGTCGAGAAGCTGCTCCCACCGCCAGGACAGCTCCCCGACCCGCTCGGGGCCGGAGCCGCCATGACCGGACTCGTCCCAGTCGGA
>NZ_LVCT01000594.1:0-8046 GCF_001647205.1 Rhodococcus sp. EPR-134 | reverse complement strand
CACCGATTCCGCTCCGACACAGAATCTGGAACTCTCAGCACTGGCTAATTCGTTGACCGCCATGGCCAGTGCACAAGGCGCCAACGACCTTGCATCCTTAATAGCGGAGGGGCTCGACGCAGCGTCCTTCTTCGCCTCCGGGGCACACCAGAACTACAACTCTCTCGTCGTCGACAACGCTGGCCGCAACGCGATCCAGTGGATCTCGGACTGGCTCAATCTGCAGATCGGACGCGCAGCATGAGCCGGTAACCCGCCCGCACTCCGACATTTCGAAGAAAAGAATCTCACGATCGGCCCCTCCTGGAGGGGCGGGCCCGCGTGGTCAGCCCCCACCGCCGATCGAACCCACCTCCCCAATCTGACGAAGTAGCACATGTCCCAGATGGGGGAGACCGCGATACTGCCGAAGCGGGTGAGGTCGCTGTAGCGGCGGTGTGTACGAGTGCGATCTAGTCGCGATCTTGCAAACGCCGCCTCGTCAGATCGTGACGCTACCCGTTTGAGTAATCCAGAGCTGGGTAGGTGCTCGTCATGGAGTCTTCGCGAATCGATGCTGAGATCACGTTGATGGTAGACGGCAGCAGCCACACCCTGACGGTCGACACTCGAACCACGCTGCTCGACGCGCTGCGGGATCGCCTCGGCGTGACGTCCCCGAAGAAGGGTTGTGACCACGGGCAGTGCGGATCGTGCACGATCCTCCTCGACGGGCGGCGCGCTGTTACGTGTTTGACGTTCGCAGTGGCACAGGACGGCGCACAGATCACCACGGCAAACGGTTTGGCGGGCCACGACGGTCTGCATGCCGTACAACAAGCCTTTCTCGACCAGGATGCGCTCCAGTGCGGGTACTGCACCCCGGGACAGGTGTGCTCGGCAGTGGGGATGCTCGACGAGGTGAAGGCCGGGCACCCCAGTCATGTCACGGAGGACCTCGATGCTGACCCGGATCTGGACGACGCCGAGATTCGAGAACGCATGAGCGGGAATCTCTGTCGCTGTGCTGCGTACGGCAACATCGTCGCAGCGATTCGACAGGTAGTGCAGTCGTGATGCCGTTCGAGTACCGACGCGCCGAGGATGTCGACGGCGCGTTGGCCCTGGTGACTGAAAACCCCGGCGCCGCCTTTCTCGGAGGCGGTACGAATCTGGTCGACCGTATGAAACTCGGCGTGACCAACCCGCGCATGGTGATCGATGTAAGTCGGCTGCCCCTCGCCGGAGTGGAGATGCTTCCGGATGGAGGAGTCCGCATCGGAGCGACAGTTCGAAACAGCGATCTCGCAGCCCACCCCGTCATCCGCCGCCGATACGCGGTGCTTGCTCGCGCTCTCCTGGCCGGAGCTTCAGGGCAGCTTCGTAATGCCGCGACAACAGCCGGCAATCTGATGCAAGCTACCCGCTGCGTCTACTTCCAGGACGTGACAACTCCGTGCAACAAGCGGGAACCCGGATCTGGTTGCTCCGCCGTCGGCGGCTACGTGCGCTACCACGCAATCCTGGGGGCTTCCGACAAATGCATCGCCGTGCACCCGTCCGACATGGCGGTCGCGCTGGCTGCGTTGGACGCCGTGGTCGTCGTAAGGGACCGCCGTGGCGAGCACAACATTCCTGTCAACGAATTCTACCGTCTCCCTGGAGATTCACCGGAACATGACACAGTTCTGAAACCCGACCAGTTGATCGTTGCAGTGGAGCTGCCCGTGCCTGCACCGGCGGCGCTGTCGACGTACGTCAAGACACGCGATCGCGCCTCCTTCGCTTTCGCTCTGGTTTCGGTTGCCGCTGAGGTCGAACTCGAAAACGGTATTGTCGCGGGCGCCCGAATCGCCATCGGAGGCGTGGCGCACCGCCCCTGGCGCGCGTACAAGGCGGAAGAGGTCTTGCTGGGATCCCCGCCTACCGAGGAAGTGTTCGTGCAAGCCGCAGATGCCGAGTTGGCGAACGCGAACCCACAGTCGGGCAATGCTTTCAAGATTCCCCTGACACGCGGCGTCATGGTTTCGGTGCTGAGGTCACTCACCACCGGAGGGCCGACGTGATGAGGATGATCGAACCGGGCTACCTGGGAAATCCGATGGAGCGTCTCGACGGGTCCGCGAAGGTCACGGGGACGGCGCTCTACGCGTTCGAACATCCCGTGGAGAATCCCACCTACCTGCACGCCGTCCAGGCGACGGTTGCGCGTGGCCGCGTTGTCAGCATGAAAACGGAACTGGCAGAGGCACTTCAGGGTGTCGTCGCCGTGATCACCGTTTTCGATGCCCCACGCTTGGCGGATACCGAAGACCGAGAGCTGTCCGTACTCCAGGACCCAGCCGTCCACTTTCGCGGACAATTCATCGGTGCTGTGATTGCCGAAACACCCGAGACAGCCCGTCATGCAGCCGGGTTGGTACAAGTCGAGTACGACGAACTCCCTCATGATTGTGAGCTACGAGCCGATCGCGACGACCTCTACGCCCCGGAGGACGTCAACGGATTCGCGACCGACACGACCGACGGCGATGTCGAGTCGGCATTCGTGGCTGCGGATGTGACGATAGATCAGACCTACACCACTCCACTCGAACACAACAATCCGATGGAACCGCACGCCTGCATTGCAATCTGGGGGGACGACGCCGAGGGTGGGCGGGCGTGCGTCACCCTGTACGACTCTACTCAGGGCGTTCATGTCGTTCGCGAGACCCTGGCGCCCATGTTCGGGCTCGAACTCGAGCAGATGCGAGTCGTGGCGCCACATGTCGGCGGAGGGTTCGGTTCGAAGGGATCACCTCACGCGCACAACGTATTAGCGATTCTTGCTGCCCGCAGGACGGCGGGGCGACCTGTCAAGTTCGCGCTCACGCGGCAGCAGATGTTCGCGATCGTCGGATACCGCACATCCACCATTCAGCACCTGCGCCTCGGTGCGAACTCCCACGGTCTTCTGACGGCGATGTCCCACGACGTAGTCGAGCAAACGTCGAAGATCAAGGAATACGCGGAACAGACTGCTGTTGCCACCCGGATCATGTACGCCACACCTAATCGCTCTACCTCTCACCGGGTTGCAGCCCTCGATGTTGCAGTCCCGTTCTGGATGCGTGCCCCGGGCGAGACTCCGGGTATGTATGCGGTCGAGGTAGCGATGGACGAGCTTGCCGTAGCTTGTGGCCTCGACCCGATCGAACTTCGTGTTCGGAACGAACCCGAAGTGGATCCGGAGAGCGGAAAACCTTGGTCAGGGCGGAATTTGATCGACTGCATGTACGCAGGCGCGGAGAGATTCGGGTGGAAAGATCGGAGTCGGGGTGATGGACGACGTCCGGTGCGTGGTGGTCTCAGTCCGGACGGCAACTGGATGGTGGGTACCGGCATGGCAGCGGCAACCTATCCGGCAATGACGAACCCCGGTTCGAAAGCGCGCATCGTCTTCGGAGCCGATCGAATTTACACTGTTCAGATCGGGGCGGCCGACATTGGCACGGGAACCTGGACCGCTCTGACTCAGATCGCCGCCGATGCTCTCGAATGCCACATAGAGGAAGTTCGGCTCCAAATCGGCGACACCACATTCCCTTTCGCCACAGTTGCCGGTGGCTCCGCCGGTATCTCGTCGTGGGGCTCTACTATCGTCGCGGCTGCCCGTCAGTTCCGCGCGGAACACAGCGCCACTCCCCTTGCCGGCGTGGAGACGACAACTGAGACGCCGGAGAATCCGGACGAGGACGTTTACTCCATGCATTCATTCGGTGCTCATTTCGTGGAAGCGCGCGTACATCGCGAGACCGGCGAGATCAGGATCCCCCGGATGCTCGGTGCATTCTCGATCGGACGCGCAATCAATGCAAAAACGCTTCGCTCACAGCTCATCGGAGGAATGACGATGGGATTGTCGATGGCGTTGCACGAGGAAAGCTTCCGGGACAACAGGTTCGGCCACGTGATGACTCACGACTTGGCGAGCTACCACATCAGCACAAACGCGGATGTGCAAGACATCGAAGCCTTCTGGCTCGACGAGACTGACGCACACGTCAACCCGATGGGATCGCGGGGCGCCGGCGAGATCGGGATCGTCGGGGCAGCAGCCGCTGTTGTCAATGCTATCTACGATGCTACCGGTGTGCGGGTACGCGACTTGCCGGTAACAGCGGACAAGGTCCTGTTCAGATGAGTCTTCGGACGACCGTAGAAGGTTAAGGAGCAAGCAATTCTCGAGCATCCCCTCATTCAGCGATGTGAAAGCATAGGCTTGATCACAGCTCTGAAAGGCGCAGTCGCCGTAGTCATCGCGTGGGTGATCGCGAACAGCGTCTTTCATAGCCCTGAAGCATTTCTTGCTCCGTACGCTGCACTCTTCATCATCGGGAACACCGTGCGGAACTCGATGCGGGTGGCCGCCCGCCAGGTCAGTGTGGTCGTCCTCGGAGTTGTTGTGGCCGCCGTCGCGGCGGTGACCCTTCCGACCGTCGCTGCATTGGCCATCGCAACGGGTGCAGGAATACTCGTCGGCCGCATTCCGCGGTTGTCGCCTGACGGGATTTGGGTCGCCGTCACCGCCGTATTGGTCCTTCTGTACGGAACAGCAACCAACCCGTACTTGGTGATGCACCGCATTGGTGACGTAGTGCTCGGAGTATTCGTGGGCATCGCGGTCAATGCCGTGTTGGTGCCGCCGGACTATCTCTCCGACGCCAGAGACCTCTTGGTGGCACGTACGCATGAGGTCGCGGACATTCTCCGACAGATGGCCGCGGACGTGAAAGCCAGTGCTGGAACACAGGGTTCATGGCGTCAACGCGCTCTGTCGGTGAACAAATCCGTTGCCGCGGAGACCGCGGTGATGGACGGTGAAGCCAGCCTGGTCGGAAACTTTCGCAAACGTGGGTGGTTGCGTATAGGAGGATCCGAGTTGTTTCGCCCGGCCGCCGAAGCACTCGATCGAGCAGCGCTACATCTCATGGGCCTGATCCTTGCCGTCGAGGACGGCGATTTCAACGAGAACGGGAGTTTGCAAAGTGCCGTCTCGGAGTTGCTCGAAGCGATGGCCATAGCCTTTGCCGATGCGGGAAGAGGTCCGGTGCACGACCCTACCGACCATCGTTCCGTCACGACCTTGCCCCTTGCCCGTGAAAGATTGACCGCACTCGAAAAGCTCGTGCAGCAGGGAACAGTCACAACGTCCGTCGCACCTTCGATAGTTCTCTCCAGCCGTGGGTTACTTGCGGCGCTCGCTGTCCTCGATCGAGAGGAGTACGGAAGCTAGGGGAGTCTCGACCGAGTTTCGACACCCGGCTCACTGGGTAGCAACTCGGGCATGGTGACACACACGGTTGATGCGGACGACGCGCGTAAGCCTTCCGATCCGACCGACCTGACGGCGCAGTCGTGGAAGTTCGTAGCACGACGTTCTGCCCGAGAGTTCACTCGCGATCAGTGCACCGATCTGGCGGCGGCTTTGACGTACTACGCTGTGCTGTCACTGTTCCCGGCGCTTCTGGCGCTGGTGTCCCTGCTGGGAGTTGTCGGCCAGGGGCGTGCCAGTGTGGACACGGTGATGGAACTGGTGGCCGCTGTCGGACCGGACTCGGCCGTGGACACGATGCGTGGCACCGTCGAACAACTGGTGGCGGCCCCTACCGCCGGTTTCGCATTGATCATCGGTCTCGCGGGTGCGTTGTGGTCGGCCTCCGGCTATGTCGGCGCATTCGGGCGAGCGATGAATCGTATGTACGAGGTGGAGGAAGGCAGGCCGGTCTGGAAACTTCGTCCTCTGCAACTGGTCGTCACCCTCGCAGGACTTCTGTTGGTTGCCGCGGTGATCTTGATGCTGGTCGTCAGCGGACCTGTCGCCAAGGCGCTAGGTGATCAGCTCGGCATCGGAGACGGCGCGGTGACGACGTGGAATATTGCGAAGTGGCCCGTCATTCTGATCTGTGTCGCGTTGGCGGTGGCGGTGCTGTATTACGTGACTCCCAATGTGCAACAGCCGAAATTTCGTTGGATCAGCGTCGGAGCAGCACTCGCTATTGCAGTGTGGATCGTGGCTTCAGTCGGATTCGCTTTCTATGTAAGTCATTTCGGTAGTTACAACAAGACGTACGGATCGTTGGCCGGGGCGGTCATCTTCCTCCTCTGGTTGTGGATCACCAATCTTGCGTTGTTGTTCGGAGCAGAAGTTGACGCGGAACTCGAACGCGGCCGGCAGTTACAGGCCGGAATCGAAGCCGAAAAATTCCTGCGGCTGCCTCCTCGGGACACCAGCGTTTCGGAAAAGAACGCTCGTCTGCACGCACACGATATCGCCGCCGGTCGCGAACTTCGCGAAACGCACGGCGGCGAAGACAACGAAGGGACGTCGACCATGACCGAGCGATCCGATAGCCGGGCAACCGTTCCGAGCACCGCGCCGCCGAAAACTGTCGACACAGAGGGCGTAGACCCGCACGCACTGTCGACCGTACAACTCGTCGAGCGCCTCACCGAGCAGGTGACCGACCTCGTACGGGCCGAAATGTCGCACGCAGTAGCCGAAGTCAAGTCGAAGAGCACCCGGTTCGGTGTAGGGGTCGGTATCTCCGGCGCCGGCGCACTGCTGCTGCTGTACGGCCTCGCGGTACTTCTGGCGGCAGCAGTACTCGGATTGGCCACAACCCTCGAACCTTGGCTTGCAGCTCTGATCATCGCGGCAATCGTGATCGCCATCGGAGCAATAACCGCACTCGTGGGAGCCAAACGAGCGAAGTCCGCGGCGCCACCACTTCCGGAAGAGACCGTCGAAAGCGTCAAAGCTGACATCGCTACTGCCAAGAAGGGCGTGAAATGAGCACTACCGCAGACGGACCCGACGAGAATGTTCGAGCCCAACGTGAGGCTCTAGCCGCAACCGTAGGCGCACTCGCCGAGAAGGCCGACGTACCGGCCCGAGTCAAGGGCGAGGTGTCGCGTGACGTGGAACGGGTAAAGCAGCGGCCCGCAGCCGTCGCGGCGGCGTTCGGTCTCTTAGTGGTGTTCGTACTTGTCCTCCGCCGCCGCAGGCAGCGTTCCCGCCTCACCACGCACAAATAGCGAGCGCCGTCGACGTTTGCGGCAACGATCGGCACGATGTCCCGGATTCGAACAAGATTCCAACGATGAAGCTCCTTGCAATTGTCCCGTCCGAAGCTTCGGCGAGCTATCTCCGTCTTCGATAGGTTCGCGACCTACGTCGGTGCACGGACCTCGCAGGGATGGTTCTTCGTAGTGTGCATGGTGTGCTGGTGTGACAGTCCCAGCGCCGGAAAATCCGGCTCTCAGCACTCGCAACGGAGTTAGTGGAAACATTTCCCAAGCGGTGAACGCGGGGCGTGTATCTCGGCAGGGCAGAGGAGGATGCGGTGGACTGGTTCGTATCGGTGTGGGACGAGGACATGGGCGTTCATGTGTACCGCGGCGGTGAAGGGTTTGATCGAGCGTCGGTGATCGAGCAGGTGCTCGCTGCGGGTCGGGTGATCGCGCGCCGTCAGGATGATTCGGTGGGCGGTACGGTCGGCAAGGTGACCATCGACGGCATCCCGGTGGATGCAATTCCTTTCGGGGACAACGGTATCGGTGACGATGAACTTCGCTGGCTGATCGGTGCCCAGTTCGACCGCGTCCGAGCAGGAACCGACGCAGCCCACACGGCCTCCCGTCCACGGCAATCGGACCCTCCTCGTATCTGAGGGGTCCGCCGGGCCAGAGTGGGTGTGCATTGTCCGGCGGACCGTCCACAACCTCCCCGTCGGAGGGGCATTCCAAACATCCGCATCGTCATTGCGGATGTGTCAGCGCGTCAGTGTGGGGATTTGAAAGATAAGGCCTGGCTGCAAGGTTCAGCTGAGTTTTCCGAGTTCGGCACGTAATGTTTTCAGCGACTAGGTCAGTAATCGGGAGACGTGCATTTGGGAGATGCCGACTTTCTCCGCGATCTCCGCTCCCTCTCTGTCAGGATTTAGTGAGACACTCGGAGGCAACCGAGATCACTCACTGAGGGCATGAAACGAGCACCACCGATGAGCAGCCCGAACCCCGAAA
>NZ_LVCT01000593.1:0-24335 GCF_001647205.1 Rhodococcus sp. EPR-134 | reverse complement strand
ATCTCGGTGATCCCATCGAGGCCGACGCGCTCAGTCGTGTCGTCGGTCGTGGTCGTGACGAAGACAAGCCGGCTCTGCTCGGTAGTGCGAAGACCAACTTCGGGCACCTGGAAGCAGCTGCGGGCGCCGCCGGCCTGATCAAGGTCGTTCTGGCGATGCAGGAAAACAAGATTCCCGCGACGATCAACTACCTGGGCCCGAACCCGCACATCGACTTCGAGAAGTCGCACCTGCAGGTGACGCCCGAGGCCACCGACTGGCCGCGCTACACCGGCAAGGCTGTCGCCGGTGTCTCCGGTTTCGGTTTCGGTGGAACCAACGCGCACGTCGTGGTCAAGGAGTACGTACCTGCCGACGCGGTAGTCGATGAACCGGTTGTGGATGCCCCGGTGGTCGACGAACCGGCAGCAGAGAACGAGAGCACCGTTGTGCTGGCCGTGTCCGGCGCGCTGCCGTCGCGTCGTCGCCGCGCAGCCGCTGATCTGGCCGACTGGCTCGAAACCGAAGAGGGAAGCAAGACGCCCCTCGCCGACGTCGCCCGCACACTCGCGCGTCGCAACCACGGACGCTCGCGCGCCGCTGTTCTGGCGAAGACGCGCTCCGAGGCCATCAGCTCGCTGCGCGCCGTCGCCGCAGGCAAGCCTGCTCAAGGAGTCTTCTCCGCCGACTCGCCGTCGCCCAAGGGCGCGGTGTGGGTGTTCTCGGGCTTCGGCTCGCAGCACCGCAAGATGGCCAAGCAGCTCTACACGGAGAACTCGGCCTTCAAGGCGGCCGTCGACGAGGTCGACGCGCTGATCCAGGACGAGGCCGGTTACTCGATGGTCGAGATGTTCCTCGACGATTCGATCGAGTACAACGTCGAGACCGCGCAGGTGGGAATCTTCACCATCCAGGTCGGTCTGGCCGCGTTGCTGCGTCACCACGGCGCCGAGGCCGAAGCCGTGGTTCCGCACTCGATGGGTGAGGCCGCTGCCGCGTACGTTTCCGGCGGTCTGAACCTGGAAGACGCTGTCCGCGTGATCTGTTCACGTTCACGGCTGATGGGTGAGGCCGAGGGCGCACTTGTCGGTGACGACATCCGTCTGATGGCTCTGCTCGAGTACAGCGCATCCGAGATCGAGGCGCTGCTGCCCACGTACCCCAAGCTCGAGGTCTGTGTTTACGCAGCTCCGACGCACACGGTGATCGGTGGACCACAGCCGGACATCGAGGCGATCGTCGCGGCCGCCGAGGCCGACGGCAAGATGGCGCGTGTCCTGCAGACCAAGGGCGCCAGCCATACTTCGCAGGTAGATCCGCTGCTCGGTGAGCTTGCCGCCGAGTTGGCCGGTATCGAGCCGACCACGTTGAAGCTCGGCGTCTACTCGTCCGTCGACAAGGACACCTTCTACCGCCCCGGTCACGAGCCGATCCATCAAGAGGCGTACTGGGTCAAGGGTCTTCGCCACAGCGTGTACTTCACCAACGCGGTACGCGGTGCAGTTGCCCACGGCCACACCACTTTTGTCGAGCTTGCACCCAATCCGGTGACGCTGATGTCGGTGGCGGCTACCGCGTTCGATTCGGGCCTGCACGACATGGAGCTCATCCAGACGCTCAAGCGTAAGGAAGACGAGTCCGCGGGTGTTCTTGCCGCTCTCGCGCAGCTGTACGTGCACGGCCATGCCGTGAACCTCGAGTCTCTGCTTCCCGCAGGCGATTTCGCTTCGGTTCCGCGTACCGCATTCCTGCGTAAGCCGTATTGGCTCGACATTCGCGTCAGTGCCGGCGGTTCGGCTCGCGTACCCGGTTCGCACGTCGCTCTGCCCGACGGCCGCCACGTGTGGGAGGTCGACGCATCCGCCGTCACCGACCTGGCGGTGCTGGTGAGCGCCGCTGCCGGACAGGTGCTTTCGGATGTCTCTCTGACAGCTGCTGTTCCGCACGGTGAACTGGCCGGTGCTTCGACCCTGACCACGACACTCAACCCGCATCCGGGTGGAGCGTCGGTGCAGGTGCACGCTCGTGAGGGCGCTACGTTCCGTCTGCTCTTCGACGCCGTCGTCACGTCGGGTGAGCCGCTGCCCGAGCTGGTCGTCAGCGCGCCGGTCAAGACCAGTGCGCCGATGGAATCCTTGGCCGAGGTCGTCGAAGACGCCGGAGACAAGTGGGATCCGAACGGTTCGCAGAGCCTCGACGACCGCCTCAAGATCGTGGTTGCCGAGTCGATGGGGTACTCGCCGGAGGATCTGCCGGCCGAGGTTCCGCTCATCGAACTGGGTCTCGACTCGCTCATGGCGATGCGTATCAAGAACCGCGTCGAGTACGAGTTCGACATTCCGCAGCTCCAGCTCCAGGCAGTCAAGGACGCGAGCCTCAACGAGGTCAACAAGTACCTGCGCTACGCGATCGACAATCGCGAAGAGGTTCAGGCGATGGCCGACAAGCAGGCCGCGGAGAAGTTGGCGGCCGACGCTGCTGACGAGGACGTTGCTCCCGCCGAGGTGGCAGTGGAACTACCTACCACTGCTCCGGTTGCTGCTGCGCCTTCCGATCCTTCTCGAGCCGGAACTGCCGACGACGCAGGCTCGGACGTTCCGCCGCGAGATGCGGCCGAGCGCTTGACGTTTGCGACGTGGGCGGTTGTCACCGGGAAGTCGGCCAAGGGCATCTTCAACGATCTGCCGATCGTCGGTGACGAGGTCGCCGAGAAGCTTGCTGCTCGGCTTTCCGAGCGTGCCGGCGGCGAGATCACTCTCGACGACGTTCTCGACTCCACCACCATCGAAGAGCTTGCGGACGTCGTTCGCCAGTACCTCGAGGACGACGGCAAGATCGACGGACTCGTACGTACTCTGCGTGCCCGTCCCGAAGGTTCCACTGCCGTACCGGTATTCGTCTTCCATGCTGCCGGTGGTTCGACGGTGACGTACGAGCCTCTGCTCAAGCGCCTGCCCGCCGGCACGCCGATGTACGGGTTCGAGCGGGTCGAGGGCTCGATCGAAACCCGCGCTGCTGCTTACGTTCCGCTGCTGCGTGAGATCCAGGGCGACGGGCCGTACGTGCTGTGTGGCTGGTCGTTCGGTGGCGTGATGTCGTATGCGGTCGCGAAGTTGCTGCGCGAGCAGGGCGCCGACGTGCGTGTGGTCGGGCTGCTCGACACCGTCATGGCCGGCGAGGTCGTGCCGGACACCGAGGCGGAACGACGCAAGCGCTGGGAGCGCTACGGCAAGTTCGCCAAGCGCACCTACAACCTGGATGTGCCGCTGCCGCTTGACGTTCTGGCTTCCACCGAAGCCGACGAGGATCAGATCCAGATCTTGATGGACATGATCAAGATGAGCGGCGCCAAGATTCCCGGCGGCATCATCGAGCATCAGCGGACGTCGTGGTTGGACAATCGCGCCATCCAGACGGCCGAGTTCAGCAGTTACGACGGCGACGTCGTGCTCTACATGGCTGACAAGTACCACGACGAGCTGATGACGCTCGAGCCTGCATTCAAGACCCGCAAGGCGGATGGTGGCTGGGGTGACTACGTGAAGAACCTCGAGGTCGTCTACATCGGCGGGGACCACCTGCAGATCGTCGACGAGCCGTACATCGCGAAGGTTGCGGCAGACCTCACCACCAAGCTGGCCCAGATCGAGACAGCTCAGACCAAAGCAGCGGAAACCTGAGTTCAGAAGTGACGACAACCACCGCGGAGAAGCTCGCTGAACTCCGCGAAAAGTTGGAGAAGGCAAAGGAACCCGGCTCGGCTCGGGCCATTGCCAAGCGCGATGCAGCAGGGCACAGCACGCCGCGCCAGCGCATCGACATGTTGCTCGACCCCGGTAGCTTCATCGAGATCGGTGCCCTGGTGAAGATGGCGGGCGAGGGCAACCCGTACAGCGACGGCGTCATGACCGGTCACGGAACCGTCGACGGGCGTCCGGTAGCCGTGTTCGCGCACGATCAGACGGTGTTCGGCGGTGCCGCCGGAGAGATGTTCGGCCGTAAGGTCGCAGCTGTCAACGATTTTGCGCTGAAGGTGGGCTGCCCGGTCGTCGGTATCAACGATTCCGGTGGAGCTCGCATCCAGGACGCCGTTTCCTCGTTGGCCTGGTACGCCAACATGGGTTCACGTCAGGAGCCGTTGTCCGGCCTGTGCCCGCAGATCCCGGTCATCCTCGGTAAATGCGCCGGCGGTGCCGTCTACGCCCCGATCAACACGGACGTCGTGGTCGCGACCGAAGAGTCGTACATGTTCGTCACCGGACCCGACGTCATCAAGTCGGTCACCGGCGAAGAGGTCAGCCTCGAGGACTTGGGTGGAGCCCGCAAGCAGGCGGAGTACGGAAACATCCATCACGTCGCTCCCGACGAGAAGGCTGCCTTCGACTGGGTGCGTGAGTACCTGAGCTTCATGCCGTCGTCGTGCCAGGAGAAGGCGCCGCTGATCAACCCGGGCCTCGAACCCGAGATCACCGAGTCGGATCTCGAACTCAATGCGTTCATGCCGGATGCCGACAACGCCGGCTACGACATGCACGACATCATTCTGCGGATCTTCGACGACGGCACTTTCCACGAAATCGGAGCCCAGGTCGCGCACAACGTGATCACCGGATTCTCCCGCGTCGACGGCCTGCCCGTCGGTGTCGTGGCCAACCAGCCCACGTACCTCAGTGGCGCCCTCGACGCGGACAGCTCCGACAAGGCTGCCCACTTCGTGCGTCTGTGCGACGCTTTCAACATCCCGCTCGTCTTCGTCGTCGACACACCGGGCTTCCTTCCCGGCGTCGATCAGGAAAAGGTCGGCGTCATCAAGCGCGGCGGGCGTTTCCTGTTCTCGTACATCGAAGCCACTGTGCCGAAGGTGACCGTGGTGGTTCGTAAGGCGTACGGCGGCGGTTATGCCGTCATGGGCTGCAAGCAGCTCGGTGCCGACATCAACCTCGCGTGGCCGACCGCTCGTATCGCCGTGATGGGCGCCGAGGGTGCCGTCAACATCATGGGGCGGCGTCAGCTCGCCGAGGCCGGCGATAATGCACCCGCGGTGCGTGCTCAGCTGATCAACTTCTACAACGAGTTCGTCGCGACGCCGTACATCGCGGCCGAGCGCGGATACATCGACGCGGTGATCGAGCCTTCGCAGACGCGTCTCGAGATCCGTAAGGCTCTGAAGTTGCTCGCGGACAAGACGATCTTCAAGAACCCGCGCAAGCACAACTTGATGCCGCTCTAGTTCTTTTTGTCAACGAGGGCGTCGAACTGGCGGCGTAGCGCTTCTATCGCCGCCAGGACGGCCGGCCTTTCGCTGTCTGTCCGCCAGGCGAGGTAAATGTCTCGGCCGAGCGGCGGAACCGTGTCGAGCATTCGAACACCTTCCGGCGGTACAACTCTCGCCAGACGTGGAATCAATGCGACGGCGAGGCCCTGAGCGACGAATTCGACCTGGGTGGGAAACTCGGCGACCTCGTACTCGATTCGTGGGTCGAACCCCTGCGCGCGCAGGGTCCGGACGGTGAAGGTGTGAAAGTCCGTTCCCCGGGTCCACGTCGCCCAGGCATGCTCGGACAGCTCGCTGAGCGCGACGACCTTGTTCTCCGCCAGCGGATGTGACGTCGGGAGAGCGAGCAGCGCCACGTCGTCGTACACGGGCGTGAAGGAGAGTCCGTCGGGAAGTTCGACGGGCAGAGTGCTCCAACTGTCGACCACCACGACGTCGAGGTCGCGGCGAATCAGTGCTGGGAGCAGTTCTTCGGATTCGCCTTCGTTGAAGGTGATTTCGAGCTGCGGGTGCGCATGCCTGATTTCGGAGATGGCTCGCGGCAGCACCATCCTGCTGGGGGAGACCAGGGCGCCGATACGTACGCGGCCCGTCACCTCGCTCTGCAGCGACGCGATTTCCGCCTCTGCCTGAGCGAGCGTCGAGAGAACCTCTGCGGTTCGGCGCGCGAGGATTCGGCCCGCTTCTGTGAGTCGCACACCGCGGCCCTGCGGTTCGAGGAGCGGAACACCGACCTCGCGCTCGAGCTTGTTCAACTGCTGCGAAATCCCGGACGGTGTGACATGCAAGGTGCGGGCGGCAGCCGCCACTGATCCGTTCTCGGCGACGGCGTGCAGGGCGCGAAGTCTTTCGAGATTCAACACAGTAGCAATGCTACCGAATATACGGTCTGAACATTTGCTTGTGCTGAATAGTTAGCGGCAGGAACATTGTCGAGTGACCACACTGACCTCCGCGACCGCGCAGACACCGACACCCACCCGAACTCCTCGGGGGCGCATCGACCCTCGATTGCTCGTCGTCGGAGGCGCAGCTGCGATCTCGATCAGTTCGCTCCTCATCAAGTTGGCTGATGTCGGGCCCTCGACCGCCGTCTTCGTCCGTTGCTTCCTGGCCTTGCCGCCGCTGTTGTGGTTGGCGTGGCGGGAGTACCGCCGGGTGGGCAAGCCGAGCCGGCGGGCAGTCGTTCTGCAGGTGCTCGGCGGTCTGCTGCTCGGGCTGGATTTCGCGTTGTGGTCGCAGTCGATTCTGATGATCGGCGCGGGGATGGCGAGCGTCGTCGTGAACGTGCAGGTGGTCGTGGTGCCCGCACTGTCCTGGTTGGTGTTCGGCCATCGGGTGCCGATGCGGTTCGTCTTCGCCCTGCCGTTCATGTTCACGGGAATCGCCTTGGCGGGCGGCGTGTTCGGGGGTGGGGGAACCGGCGACGACTTGCTGTGGGGAACGGCGCTCTCGCTCGTCTCCGGAATCGCCTACGGCGGCTACATCTTCGTGGTCGGCCGGACGGGCGAGGCAGATCGGGCAGCGAGCCAGGTGTTGATCTCGACGACGTCCGCGGGCATCGCCGGGTCCGTCATCGGATCACTGTGGGGCCGGATCGATTTCGTCCCGGGCTGGGAAGCGTTCGGCTGGCTCGCGGCACTGGCACTGGTCGGCCAGGTGTTCGGCTGGATGCTGATGGGGCACTCGCTCCCTCGGCTTCCCGCCGAGGTGGGCGCGACGCTCCTGCTCATGCAACCGGTACTTGCCGTACTGCTGGCGGTTGTGCTGCTCGGCGAACGGCCAGGCGTTGGGCAACTACTCGGGTGCGTCGTCGTTGTCGGAGCGGTCTCGGCCGTCTCCGTACGTCGCACCCGAGCAGTCACCCGAGTAGGTAGCGCAGGCTAGTGCACTCGCATCTCGCCGGGCATCCACATGCCCGAGCGGGTTGCGGTGCCCGTCTCCACCTCTGCCGGAACCGCATTGGGGAAGTACCGGTCGTACCGCTCGAGTGATCCCCAGTCCCGCGCCCAGTCGTCCTTCAGGTACGTAGGAACCGTCGTCGCACCGGCAAGAACCTCGGTGAATCCGAGCGGGCCACCGTTGTCCGCGGACTGCCAGGTGTCGGTGGAACTGACCGCAAGAGGACGGTCCGGGAGGATGCGGAAGTTCGGCATCTCGGCCACACCGTTCTGATGTGTGTACGGACGTTGGCACGGGAACTGAAGGCCGACAGCCCAGTCCAGAAGCACCGGCTGCTCGTTGCCGATGTACGAGTTCAGGGACTCGAGCTTGGGCACGCGCGGCGGCGTGAATGCCATCCACTGATCGCCCGTGAGGTTGGGATCGAACGCGACCACCCGAACGGCGTCCGCGTCCGGCGCGAGTTCGTCGATCGGGATACGGACGTTGCGCCACGACGGCGCGGGTCCGATGTCTCGCGGCATGTACGAACCCTGAACCTGCACGGTTCCGTCGGGCTGAGTCTTGCCGTACTCGACCAGAAGTGACTGGCCGTACGTGATCGCACCGGTGTTGTCGACGGACCACACACGCCCGGCGACGGACATGACCACCAGCGGTGATTCTTCACTGCGAGTGGGCAATCCGTACCAACTCGAGATGAGGGAAGCAGGTTCCTGCACGCCGGGCTGGTAGCTGCCCATGACCGGCGTTTTCGACGGATCGAGGCCGAAGGGGAGCTTGGCCGTGCTGCCGTTGACGCCGACGTTGCCGGTGCCGCCGCTGGTTCCGGCACCGGAACCGGTGGCGAAGGTGGGACCGACACTCTGGCTGTCGGTATTGCCCATGCCCTGCTTGACTTCGATGTAATCCGCAGTCAGATCGCTGGGAACCCCATTGGGGGAGAAGCCCTTCGAATCAACTCCGGACAACGGATCCTCGGCGTTGAATCCGGGAGCGGTCAGAGGCCGCAGATTCCCGGAATTGACGTCGGTCTCGACCAGAACGTCCTCGGCCATGCCGCAGGTCTTGCCCGCGAGTGCCTCGATGTTGCTTCGGCCCAGCGAGTACGCCGGGTACTGCGACACTGCACCCTTGAGTAGCGAGAGCACCTCGAACAGGACCATCAGACCGGCAATCACGGTGAGGGGAGCGGCCGCGAACTTGCGAATTCGTCTGCCCTTGGCCGTGTTCGGCTTCTCGGGCGGGGCGGCAAATCCCTCACGCAGGTACTGCCAGGCGGCAAAGGCCAAGGCGAGAGCAAAGAGCGCGAGGAACAGGGTGTTGGATTCACGGCCGTCGTAGGAGATGGTCTTGTCGAACCACGGCACGCCGTAACTCGAGACGTACCAATAGCCGTTGATGCCGGCGAACGTCAACGCGAGCATCAGGAGCAGTCCGGCCACGAACACCGATCGGTTACGACGCGAGCGCAGGGCGGACGCGGACACGGCCACGGCGGTCAGCGCGGCGAGAGAACCGGCGATGCCCGCGTACGCACCGAAGTGGTGAGTCCACTTGGTGGGGTTGAACATCATCAGGAACATCGTGCCGAAGACGACGCCGACCAGGCGCCACGACGGACCGGTTGCCGCGCCGGGGACGCGGCCGCGGCGCAACAACACGAAGAGCGCCGTGAAGAGGCACAGGATCATCGTCAAGAACGCGAAGCGTCGGGCAACCGAGCCGTCGACTGTCTGGACGAAGAGGTAGTAGTAGCGCAGGAAGTCCTGGTACCACTCGAGATTGGGGCCGATGATCGTTCGGACGCGCGTGGCTTCCATGACACCGGCAAAGGTCTGGTCGGCGAAGATGACCACCAGCACGATGGTTCCGGCAGCGGCGATCGGAGCGAGAAGCGGCAGTGTGCCGACCAGTCGGTGACGTTTGACGACGATGCGCACCAACGGGCGCACACCGGCGAGAAGGGCTGCGATACACATCAATCCGGTGGGTGCGGCGGCAAGAGTGAAGGCGCCGATCAAGATTGCCGTGGCCGCGGGCAGCAGACGTCCGGTGGCGATGGCGCGCTCGATGGAGCACCAGGTGAGCAGTGCGCCGAGAGCCACGATGGGCTCGGGGCGAAGACCGTTGTTGTACGCCAGCCAGAAGGACAGGAACACCAGCCCGCCGGTCCAGAGGGCGACGTTGCTCCGGCGAACCGCCCGGCCGAGACGCGGGACGACCTCGCGGCTGATGACCATCCAGCAGAGGATTCCGGCGAGGAGAGCGGGCAGACGCATGAACGGGCTCGCGGTCGAGATCTTCGCCATCACGGCCAGGACTTCGTAGTACCAGCCGAACGGGGCCTCGGGAACGCCGAACCAACGGAAGTAGTTGGCCATGTATCCCGCGTCCGGCGAGACTCGAGCCATGGTGAGGAGGTAACCGTCGTCGGCGGTGTTCGCGCCGATGAAGTGCCACACGACGAGCGTGCCGACGACCACTCCGTCGATACCGGAGAACTTCCACCAGCGCGCGGGCAGGAAGCGTCGGTGCTTGCGGCCGTCGGTTCCGTCGAGGCGAGCCAGGGCGACCAGCGCGACGATGGTAGAGAGGACTGCCACGATCATCGCGACCAGCTTCAAGACGCTGGGGCTCGAGGAGAAACGTGAGTCGATCGTCATCGAGAAGCCGAGGCCCTCGGGGGCAGCGCCGTCGGGCAGGTCGCTGAAGACGCCGACCACCTGCGGGCGGAAGTCACCGTCGAGCTGGCCACGAATCGGGTTGCCGTCGGGATAGGTCAGTCCGACGAACTCTGCCGTGGTTCGGTTGACGTCAGAGCTGAACGCGATGGCGCCACAGCGACTGGACTCGACGTCCTCGCGTGCCGCCGAAGCGACGACGACGTTGCGATCGAGCACGTCGACGCTCGTCGCGGACACCCGGACGAACATCGACGACAGTGCCGCGCCGTCGCCCTGTGCAGGTGCCGTCGACAGCAAGATGCCGCCGCCCTCCGGCAGCGAGCTGACCGCGGTACAGGGGATCGATGCGTTGACGTCGATGGGAACCTGCGCCATCAGCGGTGCCTCGACGTCGCCGATCACGCCGTTCTGCGGCCAGTTGACCGAAGCCGTCGTCTGCACGACGGGAAGCAGCGGAGTTGCCAGTGCGAGCACGAAGCCGAGCAAGCCGGCGATGATCGCGACCCATCGCGTGCGATGGAAACGCTCGCGGGCATCCTGACCAGCAGGAGGCGGCGAACTCGAAGTCTGAGGTGAAGCTGTCACGGCGTCGGGCACGGCTACCGATGGTATGTCAGGGCTGAGCGTGGACCTACCGTGCCTGGGTGGTTGGTAGGTCCACGCGTAACAGTTACGACTGGTAACGAATCGGGCCCGGTGTCCAGGTGCCCGATCGGGTCTCGGTTGTGACGTTCATTTGCGCGGGAACCGCGTCCGAATCGAGCGGTGCGTACTGCTCGAGCGAACCCCAGTCACGATCCCAGTCGTTGTCCAGATAGGTCGGCAATGCCCTGGCCGAGAGCAGTTCGGTGGTCCAGCCGAGCGGTCCACCGCCGTAGTGGTCCTGCCAGGCGTTGGTGGACTCCGCGCCGATGCGGTCGGGCAGGATGCGCCAGTCGGGGATCTCGGCGACGCCGTACAGGTGATCCACCGGACGTTGGCACGGGAAGGCCAGACCGACAGCCCAGTCCATCAGCACGGGATCGGTGGATCCGACGACGTCCTGCAGCGTGCGCATGGTCGGCACTCGTGGCGGTGTGACCGCCAGCCACTGGTCGGCGCTGATGTCGGTGTCACTGGCCACCAGACGCACGGTGTCGGCGTCGGCGGGCAGCTGATCCATCGGAACGCGCAGGTTGCGCCACGACGGCGACGGGCCGATGTCGATCGGATCGACACGTCCCAGTGCGTCGACGCTCCCGTCGGCCTGCTTCTTGCCGTACTCGACCTGCAGCACTGCGCCGGGGGTGACGATGCCGTCGGAGTTGACGTAGCGGATGCGTCCGGCGGCCGCGACGGTCAGGAGCGGTGCGGCGTCGTTGCGCTCGGGGAGTGAATACCAACCGGTGGTCAGTGACGCGTTCTGAGGTGCTCCGTAACTACCGAGCACCGGGGTTTTTGCGGGGTCGAGCCCGAACGGGAGCGCGACGTTGCTGCCGTTGACGCCGGCCGTCGACTGCGAGCCGCCGGCTGTGCCGGATCCGGTTCCCGGCGTGGTGGTGCCGGACTGCGAGGTCGAGGTGTCGAGGCTGTTTGCACTGCCTGCCGTCGAGTCCTCGGCGTCGGCCGTGAGGTCGCCTGCAACCCCGTCCGGCGAGAACCCGGT
This sequence comes from Rhodococcus sp. EPR-134, assembly GCF_001647205.1. Taxonomy (NCBI): domain Bacteria; kingdom Bacillati; phylum Actinomycetota; class Actinomycetes; order Mycobacteriales; family Nocardiaceae; genus Rhodococcus; species Rhodococcus sp. EPR-134. The sequence continues at coordinate 12,847 of NZ_LVCT01000593.1, read as the reverse complement.
TGATTCGCTCGCACCGAATGCACCTGCGCCGGCGAGATCGGTGGGCCGATCCGTCAATTGCAGAACGCCGGCGTTCGGATCGGACTCGACGAGTACCTCACCCGCGAGACCGCAGCTTCCGCCGAAGACGGATTCGATGTTGGACTTGCCGATCGAATACGCGGGGTACTGCGCGACCGCGCCCTTGAGCAGGGACAGCACCTCGAACAGCACGACCGCTCCGGCCGCGATGGTCAACGGTGACGGGGCGAGAAGGCGAAGTCGCCTGGTCTTCTTGACGCTGTCCTCTGTGCCGTTTCGCCGGCGCGGCTCCATGACGTGGTACCACGCGGCCAGCAGCAGCGCGAGAATCGTGAGGCCGAGGAAGGCCGTCGAGAATCCCTTGCCGGCGATTGACGGCGGCTTGTCCCACCACGGGACGCCGTAACTCGAGACGTACCACCAGCCGTTGGAGCTCGTGAACGCCACAGCGAGGATGAACAGGATGCCCGCGGCGAACAGCGCGCGGTTTCGTTTGGAACGCATGCTCGACGCACTCACACCCACGGCGGCGAGGACGGCCACCGTGGCGGCCAGACCGGCGTACACACCGAAGTGGTGAGTCCACTTGGTGGGGGTGAACTGCATCAGGAGCAGCGACGCGAACACGATCCCGAGGATTCGGCGCGAGGGCCCGATAGCGGTGCCCGGGATCCGGCCCTTGCGCAGGATCATCATGACGAAGAACACGAGTCCGACGATCATGACGAACATGCCGAAGCGGCGGGCCAGTGAGCCGTCGGGGGAGATGGTCATCAGTGCGTCCCAACGCAACCGTTCCTCGAACCACGGAACGTTCGGCCCGACGGCCGTTCGCACTCTGGTCGATTCGAGAACTGTCGCGAGGGTTTGATCTGCGAAGACCGCGACGAGCACCACGGTTCCGGCGGCGAGAATCGGCATGATCTGGGACAGGAAGCCGACGCGTTTGCCGCGGGCGATCAGGATCTGCAGGATCGGCCGGGCGCCGGCGATCAACGCGCCGATCGCGATCAACCCGGAAGGTCCGGCGGCCAACGAGAATGCAGCGATCAGCACGGCCATCGCGGCGGGCAACAGACGTCCGGTAGCGATGGCGCGTTCGATGGAGCACCACGTGAGCAGAGCGCCGAGGGCGATGATGGGCTCGGGGCGCAGGCCGTTGTTGTACGGCAACCAGAAGGCGAGGAACACGAGCCCGCCCGTCCAGATGGCAACCTTGTTGCGGCGCACCGCAACACCGAGTCGCGGGATCACCTCGCGGCTGATCACCATCCAACACAGAATGCCGGCGATCAGCGCGGGCAGGCGCATCCACATGCTCGCGGTGCTGACCTTCGCGAACAGTGCCAGCACGTCGTAGTACCAACCGAACGGCGCTTCGGGGACTCCGAACCAGCGGAAGTAATTGGCCATGTACCCGGAGTGCTCCGAGACTCGGGCCATGCCGAGCAGGTAACCGTCGTCGGAAGTGTTGGCGCCGAACACATGCCACAGCGCCAGCGTGCCGATCACCAGGGCATCGATGCCGGTGAACTTCCACCATCGCGCCGGAAGGAACCGCCGCGCACGACGGCCGTCGACGCCGTCGATCCGGTGCAGTGCGTACAGCGAGACGATGGTCGAGAGTGCCGCCACGATCATCGCGAACAGTTTGAGAAGAGTGGGGCTGGACGAGAACCGCGAGTCGACGTCCATGTGGGCGGACAGTCCGGCGGGCGCTGCGCCCTGCAGGTCGGTGAAGATGCCGACAACCTGTGGGCGGTAGTCACCGGTCAGGGTGGTGCCGACGCCGTCGATTCCGGTGACCGCCGCGACGGTCTGCTCGGAGTTGGTCGTGATGGTGATCGCCGTGCACCCGCTCAGTTGATCGAGCGGGGTCGAGATCAATACCGAATCGCGGGTGAGTGCTTCGAGGCGGTCGGCAGTGGTGCGGACGGTGAGGCCGCGGGCGTTTCGGTCCGGCGCCCCGTTCGGCATGGTCGAGAGCAGTGTGCCGCCGCTGCCGCCCAACTGGCCGAGAGTGGAACACGGGATGGTGATGTCGAGCGATGTGGGCGAGTAGGAGATCAGCGGCGACGAAACGCTGTTGACGGTCCCACCCTGCGGCCAGTCGATGCTCGCGGCTTCCTGCTTGACGGGCAGGAAGGGCGTAGCGAGTGCAAGAAGCAGGCCAAGAAGGCCGGTGACTATCGCGATGAGTCGTGCCGTCCGGACTCTCTGGGAATCCGATTCTCGGGGAGCTTCGGGGCCAGTGGGCACGGGTTTCGGGGGCACTACTACTTCAGACGGCACAAGGAACGATGTTAGGCGAGTGCGGGCCCGCACATCCTGAGAGAACTACTCAGGATGCAACTTCCTGTTCGGATTGTGGTGTTTCAAGTGTTCGGGCGATGGTGTCGAGTGAAATACCCAACACTTCCGCGACCGCGCTGATGGTGAAGAAGGCGGGTGTCGCGATGCGGCCGGTTTCGATCTTGCGCAGAGTTTCGACCGAGATGCCGGCGTCGAGCGCTACCTGAACCATGCTTCGGTCCCCCCGCGCCGATCGCAGGAGTTCACCCAGTCGTAGTCCTCGTTCGAGTTCTTCCGCCGTCAGCGGCACGCGCACCATGTGCTTATAGTAATACCGGTATAGTTATTCGACAAGGAAGGTGTTCGAAATGGTCGAAATCAAGACCGCAGGGGAAATCGACGCGATGGCGGCGGCTGGGAGAATCACGGCGCAGGCTCTGGCTGCGGCGCGTGAGGCGGCAAGCGTCGGGGTGACGTTGCTCGAATTGGACGCCGTTGCCGCGGAGGTTATTTCGGCGGCCGGCGCCTCGGCGCTGTTCTTGAACTACCGGCCGGCAACGGCATCGACGCCGTTCCCAGGCGCCATCTGTGCGAGTGTGAACGATGCTGTGGTGCACGGTATCCCGAATGAGTACCGGCTTCGCGACGGTGACCTGGTCAGCATCGACTGCGGCGCGAGACTCGACGGCTGGTGCGGCGACTCCGCCATCAGCTTCACTGTCGGGCGGGGGAGTAGTGAGGATCAGGCACTGATCGACGCGACCGATGAGGCACTTGCCCGTGGCATTGCCGCTGCCCAGCCCGGAAACCGATTGGGCGACATCGGTGCCGCGATCGGACAGTACGCGCGTGGCCGCGGGTACGGCATGCTGGCCGATCACGGTGGGCACGGCATCGGCCGCGAGATGCACGAAGGCCCGGACGTGCCCAACGAAGGTCGAGCAGGCAAAGGCTTCCGGCTGCGTCCCGGCCTGGTCATCGCCATCGAACCGATGCTCATCGCCGACGGAACCGACGACTACCGGCACGACGCCGACGGGTGGACCCTTCGCACCGTTTCGGGCGCCCGGGCTGCGCACAGTGAGCACACGGTCGCGATCACCGAAGACGGTCCGGTGATCATGACCCGCTGATCAACCCGCTCAGCTCTGGTTGGAGGTCTTGCCGCTCACGAGGTCTCGTACGTCCCACACCCACACGTCGTCGACGCGCTTGGCGTCGAAGCCGACCAGCTCGTCGACCGTGTGGCGCAGGGCGTCGTCGCCGGAGAATCGGGGAAGCACCAGTACGTCGGCGTGCCAGTACCGCAGGTCGGTCAGTGCGTTCGCTCTGGTGCCCACGTCGATCAACGGGACCTTGCCGGTTTGTTTGGCATTGACCAGCAGGGTCGAGGTGGGCCGGGACTCGGCACCGTAGATTCCGGCGCGGGTCTTCGAATCCGGGCCGACGAAGTACCCGCCGGCGATGGGGAAGCCGAAGTCGGCGTCGACCTGCCAGCTCAGTGCGCGGGCGTCTTCGGCGCTCGCGACGGGAACCGTCACCAGGGTGCCGTCGCTGACGTAGTTCTCCCACGAGCCGCTGGTGATGAATTCGGGCGTCGCAGATCGCTGATCGGCGTCGATGGGGGTCGGGATCAGGGGAATCATCGCGACGGCGAGAGCCACCAGCCAGACACCGGCTGCCGTGCGGCGCGGTCCACGAAGTTCGACAAAAGCGCGGTAGGTGCCGAGGGTGAGCAGCAGCCCGATCGCCGGAATCGCGCCCATCGCGAATCGGGATTCGAGCACCGATTCGAACAACGGCAGGTCGGCGAGGAGTTTCCACGGCAGAGTGATGCCGGTCTTGTCACCGTCGATGGTCAGTTCGGAACCGAGTGAGAGCACACCCATGACCACGATCACGGCGGCAGCCGCGCGGGTCAGGCGGATGCGCCACAGCCACACCGTTGCACCGAGAAGCAGGAGCACCAGCGGCCATCCGAAGTACGCGTTCTCCTCGGTCGGGTTCATTCGGAACTCCGCGCCCTCGGGGTCGCCCGCAACCGATTCGGTCGGGAACGTGGTGAGTGCAGCGGTGTCGTTGCCTGCCTGACCGTGTGAGACGCCGTCGTAGCTCGCTGGGCCGAAGAACTGCGACCACAGCGGCACCGCAGTGATCAGGAGTGTGACCGCGCCGCCGATCACGAGGCCGGGCATCGCGCGCTTGATCGCCTGGCGCGACTTGGCCAGGCCGGGCAGTGCATAGGCGGCGCCGAACACCATGGCTGACATCGTGAAGATGAGGAGCGGTTCTTCACCGAGGAAGATCTGCCAGGCGACGAGTAGGCCGAGGACGACACCGTCGCGAACCGGACGCTTGCCGTTCGAAATGCGCACGACCTGCAAGAATATGAACGGAAGTACGAAGAACGCGACGAAGTTCGGGTGGCCGTTGGCATGCGAGATCATGGCGGGCGCGAATCCGCAGAACCCCGCTCCGACGGCGGCGGCGACCTTGGAGCGGACGGAGACTCCGGTCAGTACGTGCCGCGAGAACGCCCAGTACCAAGCGATGGCGGTGCCGCCGAGGCCGGCGGTCAGCCCGATCGCATACGTGGCGGTCGGTCCGAAGATCAGCGTGATCGGGGCCAACGGGATACTGATGCCGAACATCGCGGTATTGGCCATCAGGTTCACGCCGAGTGGATAATTCTGCAGGTCACTGAACAGTGGGCTGCGGAACTGGGCGAGGGCGTGAGCGGTATCGGCGAAGAACCATTCCCACATGGCCTGGTCGCGGCCCGCGTTGAACAGATAGCCGGACTGCAGATCGCTCCACAGGTTGGACATCACGTAGATCGCCGCGACGGTGAACGTCGCCATGATCGCGAGGTCGACCAGACGACCGCGCTGGACGACCGAGCGCCGCACTGCTGAACGGACTCGCCCTGGACGTGCTTCTTCGAGCAGTTGGACGTCGGGCAAGGTCTCGGTCATGCAGTCGGTGCCTTTCGGTTCTGGCGCCCATCCCTGAAGTGGCGATCTCAGAAGTTCGGGGTGGCCTACTTAGGTCTCGATTCGATAACTTCCACTGTCAGAGTAACGAACAAAACGGTTCGCGTCCGCGAGCGGGCGCAGTCAGCGGGACAAACCGGTCCGCCCGACTTGTCCGGAAAGTAATGTTTTCGTGCACCGTTTGACGGGTTCGTGACCGGGGTATCGCAACAAGGATCTTGCTCGCGTTTGTTCAGGCAGCCCCGACGAATCCCATCCTCGACGAAGAGTTGGAACCTACGTCCGGGGCCTATACCGGATGGGATGGTGCTTGTGCATGTCGAAGACAGCAGTTCGTAGTAGCGCAGTAGGAGCAGTGGCCTTGTTGGCCGTTGTCCTGGGGGGTGGGACGGCGTCGGCAGGCGTTGACAACACCAGTTCGATCACCGACGTCAAAGGGAATCGGATAGAAGTCTTCCAGGCTGATACCGCTATCCACGTCTTTCCGCCTCTCGACAGCTCACCGCTGAGTGTCGAGTTCTTCCACGACGGGGTTGCCGGCGTGAAGATCGACGGGCCGGACGCGGCAAGCTTCACCGGAACGAAGCTGACGATCGGTTATCAGATCGGTTACCCGATCGCGCTGACCGGCGCGACGGTCGTTCTCAACAGTCCTGGTCTCGACTGGGCAGTCGAGAGTGGAACGAACCTCGGGATCGGTCTGGTTCCGGATTTCGAACTGGGCCTGGATATTTCCAATGGGTTCGTCATCGGTGGTGACATCATTCCGTCGCAGGAACTGGACGTCGACCTGGCGCCGGGCGGTATCACCGACGTCGCGCTGCTCGAAGATCAGGAGTTCGACGGTCCCGAAGCCGCTGTCCGTCTGTCCGGAGTTCACGGTTATGTACAGGGAGCAATCGGTCCGGTGACCATCAGGCCGTACGCGAAGGCTGTCACGTCGAATGGCGATACCGTCGTCACTTACGGTGTACCGCAGAGGCTTTAGCGAAAGCGGATGCTCCCGCCGTCACGCTGCAACAGCGTGATGGTGGGAGTTTTCCGCGTTCCGTGTGGTCGAATCGGCGCCACGAATCGGCGAAGCGTCCGCCCAGTGGGCACTACGGGAAACACTGACGAGTTTCGCGACCAACCGTGCCGCGATCCACACGAGGTACACGGCGGTGATCAGAAGCAGAAGTGCCCAGTCGTGCGCGAAGAATCCGACTATCCCGCCGATCGTGAACGCGAGGGCGACGAAGACGACCCGTCCGCCCACGTCGGTCTCGACCAGATATTCGGGTTCGATCGGATCGTCGGGTTCACTCGATTCATCGACGTCCTCGGATGACTCGGCCCTGGACTTCTGGTGGTGTTCGGTGGGGATCTCGAGTAGCTCGCCCCATTCGAGCACCGCAACGGTGTGCGCGGTGTCGGTCGGGATCGCGCGGTAGTCGCGGGACTCGGACACGTCGATGAGAGCCCTTGCCAGAGTGAGTACTTCGATGCGATTGCGAATCGCGACGCTCAACACTTCATGGAAAGCCTGTTCGCGCCCGAACGGTTTGCCGCGCGCAATGACCAGAACATGCTCTGCGGAATCGAGAACTGCACGATGCGGTACAAGCTCGCGGCTTTGCGCAACGAGTTCGCTCACTGTCATCACCTACCCCGCCGGTGGTTGATGCGGCCGTTTGCTCGACTGCGCTTGGAGGGGCTGAGTACCCCGGCAGTTTCGGAAACAAACTCGCCGGACAGCGTGTCAGATTTGCGCAGCCGGGGCCGAGAGTGCTCCGAGGCAACTTTCGATCAGGTCGGCAACGATCACGTGAGCACGTTCTCGGCTGTCGACGCGGCCTTCCCACGTGGCAAAAGTGACGACGGTGAGCACGGTCAGAGTTCCCGCCCGAAGTTCGGCGATCTCTGCCGGTAAGGAGGACGCAGCAACGATCCGCCGCTGAACTTCGCGGAAACTCTCGGCCTGCATGTGGTCACGGATGGTCGACGACATCGCCGGGTCGAAGATCGACTGCACCAGGAACCGTGCGTACAACGTGCCCTCACGGTAGATGGTCTGTTCCGCCAACGGCAGGACGAGAGCCTCGACGAGGGCACGCATCGTCGGTGGATTCGCGTCGAGATCGATCGTGTCGAGCAACTCACGACGACGCTCACCGGCAGGTCGCATTCTGGACTCGACGACGGCCGCCAGCAAACCTTCACGTGACCCGAAGTGATACTGCGCAGCCGATTTGTTGGCCTGCCCGGCTTCGGTCTGAACATCACGAAGAGTCAGAGCGGCCAGACCTCGCTCGGCAACCAGACGCTCGGCTGCATCGATCATCGCCGCTCGGGCATCGGTTCGGGGCACGGTATGAAGTTAGGGGTGCGTCGGGGTCGCGTCAACGACCCCGACGGTAAGCCTTTTGTGACGTATCTCCTGGTTAGATTGCGTCAGAGCGGGTAACGACCACAAACGGCCCCTGCTCGGTCACGGTGAAACGAGGATCGTCGAACAGTTCCTTGGGGAACGTGACCGTGTAGCGGCGGACGTTCGGGTCGTTGGGGTAGACGTCCTCTGCCAACCGCAGCGTGTACCCGTCGGCGCCCTGGCGGAAGACGAAGGCGTCGGGGCTGCGCCACGGCGCCGAGTCCAGCGCAGCTACCAGTTCGTCAGGCGTCTTCAGTTCCGACCACTGCTCGATCAGCGCGGCGCGCGCACGGAAATCGGCGAGCGGGTTCGCGTAGTGCGACGTCAGTCCTTGAAAGCCGAAGTACGGGTAGAAGCTGAGGAAGCCGATGTCGGCAGTGAGGACCACCGTGTCATGGGGTTCGCGTCCCAACTGCTCGCGAATGATCCGGTCGATGTCGGCGTAATTGGCTTCGGCACCCGGGGGTCGCTTGTCCCCGCGCTCGCCGTTGCCGTCGGTATCGCTGTATGCCACAGCGATATCCGGCGCCAGCACCTGCGGGATGTTCTGCGCGAAGGCGATGGCTCCGATGACACCGAGTGCAACCAGTACCGCTTTGACGCGAGGATTTTCGCTGGTGGCCAGCACGATCCAACCGGCGAACTCGAAGAAACCGAACACACCGGCGGCGGCAAGGAGTCCGATCAGGACCGGCTCCAGTCGGAAACCGAGGAGCGTACTGCCGGCGACGGTGAACGTCATGGACAGCAATGCCCACAGATACACGGCAATGACACCGATGCCGAGTGCCCGGGCGCGGCGGGAGAAGAGGAAACGAGAAATCAGCCAGATCGTGCCGAGTAGGCACAGTCCGCCGACGAGGGTGAAGCTCAGCATCGGGAAGGGCAGCACCGCACCGGAATCGGGGAGGTAGTGCATTGCGGTGCCGGACTCTGCGGTGGCACCGGAGAGTGCCTTCAGCAGGTACGGCGTCCAGACGGTCAGAGCCACCAGGCCGGAGATCACGGCGATCACGGCGAGCCTGACGAGGGGTCCCAGTGCGGCTTTCCACGTGTTCTGGGCGCGTGCGGCAAGTACTGCGGCAACCAAGGCCATCAGAGTCACTGCGAACGCGGCGAATCCGAGATAGAGCGTGTAGACCGTTGCGGCGAAACCGAGGAACAGGCCGGTTCCGAGTATTGCGCCGGCTCCGGCAAATCGAGATGCCCCCGGCCGGTCCAATGCGCCCCACGCGAGGATCAGCACCGGCGGGATCAGGAGGTTGATGACGGCGCCGTACGCCTCGGGGGAGTTGTACGCCAACACGACGGCAGTGACGGCCAATGCCGCGACGGCGGCCCAATCGCGTCGAATCAGCTTGGTCCACAACACGAGTGCAACGACGGCGACGACAGCCAACGAGCCGATCGCATAGGGCTTGAAGGCTTCCCAGCCGTCCATTCCCAGCAGGTTCGCGACGCGTCCACCGATCCAGAACCAGCCGGCCGGGTAGAACGGCGGCAGATCCACGTACGTCATGTCCTGCAGCGCAGCAGAATCCGTCAGCCGGGTCAGGTACTCGGTCCGGAACTGCTGATCGACCGAGACGCCGTGCAGATACAGACTCGTCGCGGCCAGGGGAAGTCCGAGCGACGTGGTGACGAAGCCGGAGAGCCCGGCCCACGAGAGGAGTTTTGCGACCCGCTCGGCCTTGCGGGCGCGGAACATCAGAACCGCAACACCGACCACTGCGATGCAGAGCACCTGCAGCACCGTCGTGACGGCCTGCGTGACATTGGAAGAGGTGAACGCCGGCCACTGCACTCGGCCGAAAGCAAAGAGCCCGACAGCGGCTACAACAGCGGCGACCAGCGCTCCGAGGGCCATTTCCACCACCGTCGCCGCGGCATTACGCCACGGCGACGGGGTCGAAAGGTCTGTACTCGGAGCAGTTGTTGTTTCTGGCACGGGAGGAGCTTAAACCGGCAACTTCCGGAAGATCGGGCGCGGCACGTGGCGAAGACCCATCATGACGAAGCGCCACGGGCCGGGAGTCCAGACGATTTCCTTGCCCTTGTCCGAGGCGGCAACAGCGAGCTTCGCGACGATGTCCTTGTTGACCGTCAGCGGAGCTTCCTTGACGTGGGCACTGAACTGCGTGCGCACCATGCCGGGGCGAACGACGGTGACCTGCGGTCCGAATTCCGCGAGAGCCTCGCCGAGTCCGAGGTAGAAACCGTCGAGGCCCGCCTTGGTGGATCCGTAGACGAAGTTGGCACGCTTGACGCGCTCGCCGGCAACCGACGACATCGCGATGATCTTGCCGAAGCCCTGAGCCTTCATCTTCTCGCCGAGAAGAACACCGACCGAGACGGAAGCGGTGTAGTTGACGTTTGCCACCAGAACGGCCTTGCGCTGGTTCTGCCACAGCTCTTCGGAGTCACCGTCCAGTGCGAAGGCGACGATGGCGACGTCGACGTCACCGTTCGAGAACGCCTGGTCGATCACCTTCGGGTGCGATTCGAAATCAACGGCGTCGAAGTCGATGAGTTCCACCGAGGTGGCGCCCTTGGCTTCGAGCTGCTTGACCGCAGCTTCGCGTCCGGGATCGCCGGGGAGTGCCGCCAGAACGACGCGGAGCGGCGCCTTCTTCAGGTACTCCTCACAGATGGCGAGGCCGATCTCGGAGGTTCCACCGAGAAGCAAAACGGTTTGCGGGTTACCTACAGCGTTGATCACAGTTCCAGCCTTCTGGACATATCGGAGGCGAAAACGCCTGTGGGGTCGTACTTGCGGCGCGTCGCGATCCACTCGTCGATGCGCGGGTACATGGCGTGGAAGGTTTCCGCGGACGTCCGCGAGTCCTTGGCCGTGTACAGGCGTCCGCCGAATTCGAGGACACGCTTGTCGAGTTCGGTGACGAACTCGTTCAGGCCCGGCTTGATGCGGAAGTCGACGCAGATGTTCCAGCCCGGGATCGGGAAGCTCAGCGGCGCCTGATTGCCTTCGCCGAAGAGCTTGAACACGTTGAGGAACGAGTAGTGCCCGCTGCGCTGGATGTCGACGATGATCTTCTTGAACTCGTCGACGGCCTCCGGCGGAACCACGAACTGGTACTGCAGGAATCCGTTGGATCCGTACGCGCGGTTCCACTCACCGAACATGTCGAGCGGGTGGTAGAACTGCGTCAGATTCTGGACCTTGCCGCGATACTTGCCGGACTTGCGGAACCAGACCTCACCGATCGCGGTGAAGTTGAACTTGTTGGCCAGCCCGTTCGGGAAGACGTCGGGGAACGTCAGCAACTGCGGTGCGTCGAAGGCGAGCGGGTTCTTCTGCAGCTTGGCCGGAAGCTGGTCGAGCTTCGCCAGAGATCCGCGCGAGACTGCCGCACGACCGAGCTTCGGGGGCGCGGAAATCGCGTCGAACCAGGCGCTCGAATACTCGTAGTTGGCCTCGCTGCCGTCGCTGTGCAGCGCGATGGTCTCGTCGAGGCTGTTGGTGACGTCGCCGTCGGCGATGAAGTACGCCGTCTCGGTCGGTGTCATCTTGATGGTTGCCCGCAAGATGATGCCCGTCAGGCCCATGCCGCCGATCGTGGCCCAGAACAGTGCGGCCTTCGGGTCGTTGCGCCCGCCCTTGGGGGTGAGCGTGCGAACTTTGCCGTCGGCCGTCAGCAGATCCAACGACACGACGTGGTTGCCGAAGCTGCCCGCGCTGTGGTGGTTCTTGCCGTGGATATCCGAGCCGATGGCGCCGCCGATCGTGACCTGACGAGTACCCGGCAGGACCGGAACCCACAGGCCGAACGGCAGAGCAGCCTTCATCAGCTGATCCAGATTCACGCCGGCGTCGACGTCCACCAGAGCGGTGTCGCGATCGATGCGGTGAATGCGGCTGAGGGCATTCATGTCGATGACCAGGCCGCCGGCGTTCTGCGCTGGGTCACCGTACGAGCGGCCGAGGCCGCGCGCGATGACGCCGCGTCGCAGATGCGAGGGCTTGGAATCGTTCTGTTCCGCAACCTGGGCGACCGCGTTGGCGATCACTTCCACGTCGGGGGTGGACAGCACCTGTGCAGTGGTGGCGGCGGTGCGTCCCCAACCGGTGAGGGTGCGGGCTTGGGTGTGGAGAGCCGGCTGCGGCGTCTCTTCTGCTGTCGTGGACATCAAGGTAGAGGTTACCTGGGAGTAGTGCCGACGGCTCCGACTCGAGTGGTTACTCTCGTCGTCGTGCCCGAAACACCTGCAAGTCACCAGCACGAACCCCACGTCCCGCTGCCCGTCGAGATTCCTGTCACGACGGACATCGCCGACGACGCGTTGGACCTGAAAACGCAGATCGTCCGGTTCGTCGCGACGGGTGGGCTGTCGGCGGTCGTGGACTACGGGCTGTACGTGCTGCTCTTTGCGTTGGGGTTGCCGCGCGTCGCCGCAAAATCGCTGAGCTTCGTTGCGGGCACCACGACGGCGTACCTCATCAATCGTCGGTGGACGTTCAAGGCCGAGCCTTCTCGCGCCCGCTTCATCGCTGTAGTCGCGCTGTACGCGGTCACTTTTGCGGTTCAGGTCGGACTCAACGAACTGATGGTCCATGTCTTCGACGAGCATTGGTGGCGGACACCGCTGGCCTTCGTCATCGCGCAGGGCACCGCGACGGTCATCAACTTCATCGTTCAGCGGGCAGTGATCTTCAAGATCAAGTAACGGTTCGGGGTGGATTAGCGCATTCGTCCGGTTTCTCGAGAGAGAATCGAGCGCATGATCATCGTTCTCGATTCTTCGGCCCTGACCAGGGGCGCACGGTTCGACACTGCCATCGCCGACGCTCGCGCACTCGGACACCGCGTCGTCGTGCCGCGATTGGTCGTCCTCGAGGTTGCGAGTCGCTACCGCGAGGAATCGGCGGAGATGATCGCGGCCCTGAGCGTCCAGGCGCGCATGTACGACCGACTGGGATTGCGGCGCGACCTCACGAGGTTCGTCGACGCTGCTCACGACAAGGCCGACGGCTACGTCGACGACGTGATCGAAGACCTCGTGGCGATCGGCGTCGAAGTGGTCGATCCAGTCGACGTGTCGCATGTCGAGGTGGCCGAGAGGGCGATCTCGCTGCGTCGGCCCTATACCGACAAGAAGAAGCGAGACGGAT
>NZ_LVCT01000592.1:0-18720 GCF_001647205.1 Rhodococcus sp. EPR-134 | reverse complement strand
ACGGCGACGGCGAAGACGGGGTCTGGCACGGCGATCTCGCGCGTGAGCTGGCGTCGCGCGGTCTGGAGTATCGGGTCCGCTGGGCGTCGGACATCCCGGTGATCGACGGACCGGTGCAGGTGGAGCAAGTGGCGGAGGTCGAGGAAGCCGCTGAGGTCGCGCCCGAGGCCCCGGTTGCTCAGGGCTTCGTGGAGCCGGAAGCGGTGGTTCCAGCCGAGGTTCCCGAACCCGCGGCACCTGCAGCAGCCCCCGCCCCCAAGCCTGTTCAGCGCGCAGCGCGGACGAGAGTTGCGCCGCAGCGCATCGAACCCGCCCCGAAAGCTCAGTCCGGTGGACTGCGCGGTCTGGGCAAGGTCATCGGCGGGCGGAAACGAAAGGTCACGATCGTCGACGATCTCGACGAAGTCGACCTCTTCGGTGCCTGATCGCTTCTAATCTGGACAGATGTCTCTGTTGCCGACAGTCAGTCGAAGGACCGGAACTCGATACGGCAGGCCGAGTATCGAATCGCAGGTCCTCTACAACGCGTGTCGATGGATGCTTCGGCCCGTGGTCGGGATCGCGCCGCTGACGCCTGGCGCCATGCGCCGCGCCGCAGTGCTGGACTCGGCCGCGGGTGTACGCATTCCGTCCGGGATCGATCGGGAAGCGATTCGCTTTCCAGGTTTCGACGGTGAACTCGTGCGGACGGCAGGCTCGACGGCTGATCTGCGCGACGGTGTTGTTCTCTACCTGCACGGCGGCGGGTTCATGTGCTGCGGGCTCAACACGCATCGGCCGGTCGTTGCAAGCATCGCCAAGCGAACCGGCCTTCCGGTCCTGCACATCGCATATCGACAGTTGCCGAGCACAAGCATCAGCGGGTCCGTCGACGACTGTCTCGATGCATACCGGTGGCTCCTCGAACAGGGAGCCTTGCCGGAAAAGGTTGTCTTCGTTGGCGATTCGGCCGGAGGCTTCCTGGTTTTCGCGACGGCACTTGCAGCTGTTTCCGCGGGGCTCGAGGTTCCGGCCGGTCTTGTCGGGCTCTCACCTCTCCTCGATCTCGATTGCACCACCAAATCAGTCCACGCCAACGCTCGACGCGACGTGATCGCCCCGGTGTCGGCATTGATGGCGATCGGAAAGCTTGGCGGACAGACGAACTCACCCGTCGACGGCGATCTGGCCGCTCTGCCGCCGTCGTTGCTGATCGCCGCCGAATCCGAGGTGCTCAGAGTCGATTCGGAGGTGATGGCGCAACGGCTCGCCGCCGCGGGGGTGCCGTGCTCGCTGCAGATCTGGAACGGCCAGGTTCACGCGTTTCCCGCCGTCTGGCCTGGCCTGCCGGAGAGCCGGGCAGCGCTACGTGACGTTGCCAGGTTCATTCGCGCCAGGCTGGATGCGGTCCCGCCCCAGGTCGCGGGCGAAAGTTGTTCGGGAAGTTGAACTTCCGGTCCGGTTAGGGATTCTCGTGTCCTGACGTTGTGGTAGGTGCCATCGCGCGGGCATAGATCGATTCGAGCTCGGTTACTGCTGAACGTCGATCGACGTTGTCGGGATCGAGGCGATGTTGGAGGTTGATCCCGAGAGTGCCGGCCAGAAGGGTGACGGCAACCAACTCCGGATTGGTGACCGGGGTGTCGATCGAACGCAGGTAGTCCGCGTACAGCGTTCGCATTGCGACGTACTGCTCTGCGTAGGTCTCGCGGATGGTGGACCCGGGAATCACGGCTTCGATCAAGATGGTCGAGAAAATTCGTGCCTCGGGGTATGACATCAGTACGAAGTTGGCTTCGATCAATGCTTCGATTCCAGTCGCCGAGGATGATGCCAACTCTGCGCGTAGCTTTTCCATGCCCCACCGGAATGCGTCCTCGACGACGGCTCGTAGAAGCCCGTCCTTCGATCCGAAGTGCCAGGCCACGGACCCTCTGCTGATACCGGATCTTTCTGCCACGGCTTGTACGGACATCGCGGTCGACCCGCCTTCGGCAGCCAGTTCGGCCGCGGCTTTCACCAGTCGCCGTCTGGTTTCCTCGGAAATCTCCTGCTTGCGTGTCGACGCCATTCGGTGTTCCTGCCTTCTTTCGTTCTCGAGTGCAGCCAATTCCGGCACGCGGTGACGTCGACGCGCCCGTCGGGGCCGAGACCTGCGCACCGCACTCATGCTACGAGGCCGGCCATCGGCCGGCCGTATTCCTCTCGCGACACCCTCTTGCCTATGTTGATCGTCCAGTTCTATGCTGAGCGTCCAATAACTTAACGGAATGGGCGGACATGGAACTCATCGATCTGACTAGAACTCTCGATCCGGCCGATCGGGAATTGCTCCCCGAGGGTTTGAAGGCACTGGCTTCCGTCGTTGCCCCCTCGGTGACCTACTCGCACCCCGCAGGTGCCGGACGCGACGAGTTCGCGGCAGCACTGCAGTGCGGAGTTCATGATCTTCCGGACGGTGAGGGGTGGGGATCGGAGATGTTGAGTGAGTTCAACAGCCATCTGGGCACACACGTCGACGCGCCGTTGCACTACGGATCAACCTCGGAGGGTAAGCCTTCTCGCACGATCACAGACATCGCGTTGGATGAATTGTTCTGCGAGACAGTGGTGCTCGACCTGCGCGGCCGGTGCGAGGCGAATCAGCCGATCGCGGTGGACGCGCTGAAAGCTGCCCTGGCGGAAAACGGTGCGTCCGTTCCCCAGGGTGGTGCCGTGTTGCTCCGTACCGGACAAGAGAGCTTCACCTTGGCTGATCCAGGGTTCTTTCAGTATCCAGGGATGAGTCGCGAAGGCACGCTGTTTCTCGCCGAGCAAGGCGCGAAGGTGCTGGGCACCGACGCTGCCGGCTGGGACTTGAGCTTTGCAGTCATGGCGCAGAAATTTCGTGACACCGGGGACAACTCGGTTCTCTGGGACGGGCACCGGGCCGGACGCGAACGTGAAGTATTCATCGTTCAGCAACTGGCGAACCTCGCCGCGCTTCCGCCCTCGGGATTTCACGTGGCGTTTTTCCCGATCAAGCTTGCGCGAGCCAGCGCTGCCCCGGCTCGTGTGGTCGCGTTCGTCTGAGCAAAATTCCTGCCTCACCTAACGAACAATTCAGTGAAAGGTATTGACTCACAGTGAAACTTGCGACCGTCGAATACGAAAAGACTCAGCAGACGGCTCTGGTGACGGGCAGCGGCGAGCAACTGTTGTTACTCGAGCGAGCTCATCATGATGTGACGGGAAAACCGGCTCCAGAACTGGAAACCATGCAAACCATCATCGAAGGTGGTCCGGCGGCACGGGAGACCCTGGATCGGCTCGCAGACGAGCCGCCGGCAAGTGCAATCGTCGACGCAGGTGATGTGCGCTGGATGTCGCCGCTTCCTCAGCCGGTCCAGATCCGAGACTTCGGCTGCTTCATGGATCACTTCCGCAACGCTCGCGCCCGAATTCAAGGGGTCGCACTCGAGGACGTCGAACTGCCGAAGATCCAGTTGGAGCGCCCGCTGTATTACATAGCGAACCGATTGGCGGTGACCGGACACAAATCTGACGTCGTGTGGCCCGAGTACTCGAGCCTGCGCGATTACGAACTCGAATTCGCCTGTGTGCTGGGGCGCGGTGGAACCGACATCTCACGCGCGGATGCCCCTGCGCATATCTTCGGTTACACCATCTTCAACGATTTCAGCGCCCGCGATACTCAGCTCGAGGAGATCTCCACCGGACTCGGTCTCAGTAAGAGCAAGGACTTTTCGAACGCGAATGTCCTCGGGCCCTGGATCGTGACGGCCGACGAAGTCGGTGACCCCTACCAACTCGAGATGACCGCGAGAATCAACGGAGACGAGGTGAGCCGAGGAACCAGCGCCGACATGGACCATCGTTTCGAGGACGTGATTTCGTTCGCTTCGACTTCCACGCGGCTGTACCCGGGTGAAGTCTTCTGTTCCGGCACCGTGCCGAGTGGATGCGGCTTGGAGCACGGGCGGTTCCTGGAACCGGGAGACGTAGTCGAACTCGAGGTCACCGGCCTCGGTGTATTGAGGAATCGAGTGGTGGCGTGAGCGGCGAAGTCATGGTTCTCGGTGTCGGCGCGACTCTCTTCGGGCGGCACGCGGATACCGCGGCCTCGGAATTGGCGGGGCGTGCGGCGATCGATGCCGTCGAAGACGCGGGCCTGACCCGCGGTGACGTCGGTGCGGTCTTCTACGCGACAGTCAGCCAGAAGGCGATCGACCGGCAGCACATGATCCCAGGCCAGATTGCCTTGAGGCCATACGGTTTCGGGGGAGTCCCGGTCGTCAATGTCGAAAATGCCTGCGCCGGCGGCGCGACTGCACTCTGGCTGGCGATCGCCCACGTTCGCGCCGGTCTGTCCGAGGTCGCGTTGGCGGTCGGGGTGGACAAGCTGGTGTGCTCGGATCCGGCTCGAAGTCTGGAGGTGTTCGACGGTGCACTCGACGTTGCGCATCGCGACGAGACGCTCGCGGGCCTTGCTTCGCTGTCCGCTCCGCTGCCGGATGCACTCGGATCGCAGGGTGAGCGGTCGGTGTTCATGGAGATCTACGCTTCTCTTGCCCGGGCGCACATGGAGAGATTCGGAACCACCGAGTTCGAGCTCGCGTCCGTAGCAGCCAAAAATCATGCGCATTCCGTGCACAATCCGCGGTCGCACTTTCGCAAACTCTTCAGCGTCGAAGAGGTGCTTGCCGCAAGGCGAGTCGCGTGGCCTCTGACAGTTCCGATGTGCTCGCCCGTCAGTGACGGTGCAGCGGCGGTCATTGTGACCAGTGCGGACTTTGCTCGAAGGCACGATTCCTCTCGGCGGGCGGCGCAGGTACTCGGTTGCAGCTTGGTGTCAGGCACGGATCGGACCGCAGATGACGTGGAGAGTCACATCGGTCGCCGTGCAGCAATGAGCGCATACGAGGAAGCCGGAGTCGGGCCAGGCGATGTGGATGTGGCAGAGGTCCACGACGCCACGGCCTTCGGTGAAGTGCAGCAGGTCGAGAATCTGGGGTTCTGCCCGATCGGTGAGGGCGGCGCGTGGTCGGCGTCCGGTGCGAGTTCGTTGGGAGGCGTGCGTCCGGTCAATCCGTCAGGTGGGCTCGAGTCCCGTGGTCATCCGGTCTCGGCAACGGGACTGGCGCAGGTCTTCGAACTTGTCACGCAGTTGCGTGGACAAGCAGGGCGGCGACAAGTTCCGGGTGCTCGAATCGCGGTCGCAGAGAACGGCGGAGGTCTCTACGGCATCGAGGAAGCCGTCGCCGCGGTCACGATCTTGGGAGGGCCACGATGAACGCGGACATCATGAACGATGAACCGATGGCGCCAGGCTTGCAGGTGCAAGCGGGATATGCGGATCTGATTCTGTCGGCGCTGCGACGCCGACCAGACCACATCGCGTTTCGATTCACGGATCGGAACGGTGATCGGGCCGAGCTGACATATTGGCAGACTGCGGAACAGATCGAGCGGATTGCAGGTGTCCTCAGTAGCTTCGCTCTGCCGGACGGAGCCGGGGTCGCCCTGCTTGCGGGGCCGTGTCCTGAAGCATTCACGGTCATGGCCGCGGCGTGTCTGGCGGGCGTGCGCTACACGGCACTCCATCCGCTCGCGACCGAAGAGAACGACAGGATGGTGCTGAAAGACAGTGGTACCGATCTCCTGTTGGTTGCCGACGGACAGTTCCAGGTACGCGCCGAAGCGGCACAGACTCGAGTGATGTCACTGTCAGCCCTCGAATCAGCGTGTGAATTGGGTACGGCGGGAATAGGTTCAGGCTTAGGCGGTCAGGGTCGAGCTTTGTATCTCTTCTACACCGGTGGAACCACCGGTGAGCCGAAAGGCGTCATGCTCAGGGACCGATCCTTGGTCGCCAATGCCTGGGCCTGCACCACGTGGGAGTGGCCGGCTGAAACCACCATGCTGCTCACTACGCCGATGTCTCATGCTGCCGGTCTGCTCGTCGCACCCGGTCTGCTGCGAGGTGCAAGCTTCGAGTTGCACAGGTCGTTCGACCCGGACAGAGTTGTCGACGCCATCGAAAATGGCGGAGTCACAGCTACATTCGTGGTTCCCACGATGCTCTATGCCTTACTCGACCATCCACGCCTGTCGGATGCGAATCTGTCTGGGCTGAACTGGATGCTTTACGGTGCTGCACCCATCGACCCCACCAGGCTCGAGCAGGCAGGGGCGGTGTTCGGGCCGATCCTGAGCCAGCATTACGGTCAGGCCGAAGCCCCGAATGCGTTGACGGTACTCGATACACGTGAGCACACGGACGATCCCGCAGTTTTGGGGAGTTGTGGGCGCGCGATGCCAGGTGTCGAAGTGGTGTTGCTTGACGAGCAGGGAAACGAGACGGCGACGGGCGTACCCGGCGAGCTTTGTGTGCGAGGTCCGCTCGTGATGGACGGCTATTGGAACAAACCTGAACAAACCGCTGCAGCGCTCGCGAATGGGTGGTTGCACACCGGCGACGTTGCTCGAATCGACGAAAGTGGGCTCATCTCGATCGTCGACCGCATCAAAGACACGATCATCAGTGGTGGATTCAACGTCTACCCGCGCGAAGTCGAGGACTCACTCGGACATCATCCCGCGGTGGCAGCATGTGCGGTATTCGGTGTCCCCGATTCTCAATGGGGAGAAGCTGTTACCGCCGCAGTCGTACTGAAGACGGGATGGTCGGTCACACCCGATCAACTCATCGCGCACGTGAGATCGCACAAGGGTCCGATCTGGGCGCCCAAGGAGATTTCGATTCTGGAAGCGCTGCCGCTCACTGCTTTGGGGAAGATCGACAAGAAGGCACTCCGTGGCGCGTCACCGACCTAGTGACGCGACAACTGCCCGTGCGAGGGCGTCGGCAGATCCAGGGGCGAATGGCAGAAAGAGTTCTGGCTCGATCAATTCCACTTCCATGAGCAGTGGTTGATCCACCGGGCCCACGACGTCCACACGTGCATAAAGCAATTCGCCGGGGCCGCATGGGGTCGCGGCCAGTGCTGCGTCGGCCACCGCGAGTTCGGCGGCGGACGGTTGGTGGAGGTGGTTGGTTCCGCCGTGAAATTCCTGCACGCGGAAGTCGTGGGCGGCCGGGATCTTCTGGACAGCGTGCGAGTAGCGTCCGCCGATGTGGATGATCGAGCGCTCACCGTCGACGACGTCCGAGACGAATGGCTGGACCAACGCGTCGTTACCGCCGTCGAGGATCGAGCTGAGGTGAGCGTGGGCCTGCGCGGACCCCGAGGCAAACTTTCCCACTCCGACAGCGCCGGCGGACACTGCCGGCTTGACGATGACGTCGGCACCCTCGAACGAAGGGAGGGTGAGTGTTTCGCTCTGTCCGGCAGCGATCACAGCGGTGGGGACGATAGGTACGCCGGCCGCGGCAAGTTCGGTGAGGTATCCCTTGTATGCGTTCCACTTCACGATCGAGAGTGGATTGGCGATCGGAGCGGTCAGCTGATCGAGAACGGCGAGAAATTCGTCGAGGCGCTGGGTGTAGTCCCAGGTCGACCGGATCAGAACCAGGTCGGCGTCGATATCGAGGAGGGACGGGCTCGACCACGGCGCCATCGTCGACGCGATGCCGTAGGAGGTGAGAGCTTCCATGACGAGTTTGCTTTCGACATCCGCCTCGCGGGCGGCGCCGTCACAGGTGAGCAGGAGAACCGTGGTCATGCCACGATGCTTTCACGGCTGGCGCCCTGTACGACTAGCGAGGTGGCCCCTCGTCGAGGACCAGCGAACCGGTCCCGGGTTGCCCGGTTGCGTCCACCCACGTCACCGCGACGGTGTCGCCGGGGCGGCGCGAGCTCATCGCCGCGTTGAGATCAGCGGACGACGCGATCCGGCTGCCACCGAACTCGGTGATGACCGCACCTTTGGTCAGCCCCACCCGCTCGGCCGGCGAATCGAAGCTCACGGCAACAACTTCGGCGCCGGCCGGCATGTCCGCGTGATCCTTCACCGCGACACCGAGTACGGGTGTCGGTCCCACACGCACGGTCTCGGAGGAGCGGCCACCGAGTACCTGCTCGACGATCGGTAGTGCGGTGTCGATCGGTATCGCGTAGGACTGAGGCGCCGGTGAGGTTTCGGTGCGGTCGGTGACGGCGTTGCCCGCGCTGCTGACGCCGATCAGCTCGCCAACGGCGTTGACCAGGGGGCCACCGGAATCGCCAGGCCGGATGTCCGCGTCGACCTCGATGAGGCCCTTCAACTGGTTTCGCGATCCGTCGGACACGTTGCGGGTGTTGACGGTGACACCGAGGTTGGTGATGACGCCGGGAGCAGGGACGGGTACTCCGCCGCCTTCCGCATTTCCGATTGCGGTGACGGAGTCCCCGCGAGCGGCTTCTGCTGATTTGCCGACCACAGCCACCGGCAGATCGTCAGCGCCCGCGAGTCGAAGGACGGCAAGATCGCTGACGCTGTCGTACCCGAGGATCTCGGCGTCGTAGATCAGCCCGTTGGACATGCTGACGGCAGTGACGTCCGAAGCTCCGCTGATGACGTGGTGATTCGTGAGCACCACTCCGTCAGGGGAGAGCACGATCCCGGTCCCAGCAGTGGTGGTGAATCCGGCCGGCGCCGTGATGGTGACGATGGTGGGGACCACCCGGGCCGAGAGCTCCTCCGGGGTGAGCGGAACAACCGGCGCGGGTGGGGTGGTCGTGATGACGGTGACCGGTGCGGACTCGATCGTTCCCGGGGTCAGGGGCGGTGCGACCAGCGCGAGACCAACGAGGCCGGCTGCGAGAACGACGGCCGTCCACAGGCCGCGTCTGCTCGCACGTTTGGTCATCCAGCCGTCCGTCCCGCCGGTGTCATGCCATCGAGTCGTGAAAGGTGAAGATTACCCAACCGGCAAAGATCAAGACATGCGATGGCGCAACAGCATGTAGACGCCGCGACGCATGAACGAAGTGGCGAGTGCGCGTGCGTCGCCGATTCGGACGTCCATTGCGGAGACGAGAGTCGGATCCGATTCCCGGAGATCTTTGTGGAATGCCGCTGCCTGGCGTGCCTGATCCTTGGCCAGACGCACACTCCACTGTCCGGCGTTGACGCGGAAGGACGCGAGGGGTTTGGCGATCGCATAGACGTCCCCTTGGAGTGCGACGGCGGTGTACGTGGCTTCGTCGATGACGTACGGGTTGGTGTCGTCCCACCATCCGATGGCCTTCAAGGCGGATCGCTTCATGAGTACACATCCGGGCTCGCCGAAGATGTTCGCTCCCGCCGTTACCGTCTTTCGGGCCGCGTCGCGCCCGGTGACCAGTCCCTTCAGCCCTGCAAGTCCGCGCGCGGAGAGGATGGTCTTTCCGTTTGCATCGACCAGTTTGCGTTGCGAGGCCACGAGTACCACCGAGGGGTGCTCGTCGAAAGCCGCGACCTGTTCCGCCAGGCACTCGGGGTAGATGGTGTCGTCACCGCACACCAGTTTCAGGAGCTCTCCGTTCGCAGCTTCGCTGACCCGGTCCCAGTTTCGCTTCGCTCCGCCGCCGGCCTCGGTCGACAGGATCTCGATCCGGGGATCGTCGGCGTATCGCGCCAGGACCTTGACGGTGTCGTCGGTCGACGAATGATCCGAGATGATCAGTTCGAAGTCCTGGTAGCTCTGATTCAGGATCGAGTCGATCGTCTCGGCAATGTAGTCGGCATTGTTGTAAGCCGGGACGACGACGGAAACACGCGGAGTCATGAGTTGCCTGTTCTCTTGTTTCGACTGAACGAGAAATCGCGGTAACCGAAGAAGCTTGCTGTTGCGGTTACCGCAGTGATGACGAGTTGTGACGGGATGGGAGGAAAGTGCAGGACCGAGACCGCGACGGTCATCAGCGCGAGGTTGATCACGAAGGCGCCGAAATTGACGACGACGAATCGCCAGAAGTCACGGAGGAAGTGGCCGCGAACTTCGAAGACCAGGTAGCGGTACATCGCAAAAGCGCACAGCAGGTTGCAGACGTACCCGGCAACGATCGCGAAGTGGTAGCCGAATTGATCGCCGAGCGCGATCTGCCAGGCAATGAACCAGGCGGTTCCGAGCGCCGTGTTGACGCCACCGACGAGCAGAAAGGCAAGGGCCTGATTCTTGACGACGCGCATCAACGGACCCGGCCTGCCGGTCATTCCGGCGGGGGGTGTTGCAGTCGAATCCGGTGAAGCCATCAGCCTTCGCCGAACGTGGGCAGCAGCCCTGCCGACACGGCATCTTGAAGCGACGGTGCCGCTGTGTCCTTCGCGGAGAGCGTGATGTTCAGGGGCTCACCGCTGCGACCCACGGTGGGCCAGTCGATCGCTATGTCGGGATCGAGGGGGTGAACTTCGTGCTCACGCTCGGGGGCGTATCCCGTCGAGCACAGGTAAACCACTGTCGAGTTGTCCTCGAGGGACAGGAAGGCATGCCCAAGCCCTTCGGACAGAAAGATCGCTCTGCGGTCGACGTCGTCGAGAAGGACCGAATCCCACTGGCCGAAGGTCGGCGATCCCACGCGGAGGTCGACGGCGATGTCGAGTATCGCGCCTTTGACACACGTAACGTACTTGGCCTGTCCGGGAGGGACGTCGGCAAAATGGATGCCTCGTAGGACGCCGGCAGCCGAGACCGAGCAATTGGCCTGCTGAAGGTCGAGGGTGCGGCCGGTGATCTCGGAGAATCCGGGTTCACGGAACCATTCGAGGAAGACTCCACGGTCGTCGCCGAACTGTTTGGGTGTGAATTCCCAGGCCCCTGGCACTTTCAGTTCGCGATACTGGCTCATCACGTGAGTATCTGCCATGTCACCAGTCCTTGCCGCGGTCGAGAAGTTCGAGAAGGTATTTTCCGTATCCGGATTTGAGGAGCTTCTCAGCACGAATGCGTAGCTCGTCGTCGGTGATGAATCCGTGCCGCCACGCAACTTCTTCGGGCGCGCCGATCTTGAGTCCCTGACGCTCCTCGATCGTGCGCACGTAGTTCGATGCGTCGAGAAGCGAATCGAAAGTTCCGGTGTCGAGCCACGCGGTGCCGCGAGGAAGTACTTCGACCTGGAGGCGGCCAGCTTCGAGGTACGCACGGTTGACGTCGGTGATCTCGTATTCGCCGCGTGCCGATGGTTCGAGGTCCTTGGCGATGGCGACAACGTCGTTGTCGTAGAAATAGAGGCCAGGCACCGAATAGTTGGAGCGCGGGTTCGCCGGCTTCTCCTCGAGCGAGACGGCTTTGCCTTCGCGGTCGAACTCGATGACTCCGTAAGCCGTGGGGTCCGAAACCCAGTACGCGAATACGGCGCCACCGTCGATGTTCTCGAAACGCGTGAGCTTACTGCCCAGACCTGGGCCGTAGAAGATGTTGTCGCCGAGGACCAGGGCCGCGGATTCCGAACCGATGTGGCCGGCTCCGAGTACGAAGGCTTGTGCGAGACCATTCGGCTCGTGCTGGATCTGGTAGGTCAGGTCGACGCCGAACTGCGAGCCGTCGCCGAGCAACCGCTGGAACTGCGGTGCGTCGTCTTCTGTGGTGATGATCATGATGTCGCGAATCCCGGCCAGCATCAGGGTGCTGAGTGGGTAATAGATCATCGGTTTGTCGTAGACGGGGACCAGCTGTTTGCTCACGCCGAGCGTGATGGGGTGCAACCTCGACCCCGTGCCGCCCGCCAGAATGATTCCGCGCATGCCTCGAAGTGTTCCAGTGTTCGCTGGAGAAACAAATCTCGGGCGCACGGTATCGTGCGTGGCCGGTAGATAGATCGGTTCGATTCGGTGATCGTGGAGGCGCAAACGTGAGAGTTCTCGTGACTGGCGGTGCAGGCTTCATCGGCGCCAATTTCGTGCATCAGACGGTGGCAGAGCGCCCCGACTCCGAGGTCACGGTGCTCGATGCGCTGACCTACGCGGGCAACAAGTCTTCGCTCGATTCGATAGCCGACCGCATCACGTTTGTTCACGGCGACATCACCGACGCAGTTCTCGTCGACCAACTGGTGGGCGCTGCCGACGTGGTCGTTCATTTTGCTGCCGAGTCGCACAACGACAATTCGCTCGCTGATCCGTGGCCGTTCGTGCAGACCAACATCGTGGGAACCTTCACGCTCCTGCAGGCTGTGCGCAAGCACGACGTCAGGTATCACCACATTTCCACCGACGAGGTGTACGGAGACCTCGAACTGGGCGATCCGGACCGTTTCACGGAGTCGACCGCGTACAACCCGTCGAGCCCCTACTCGTCGACGAAGGCATCGAGCGACATGTTGGTGCGCGCGTGGACCCGTTCGTTCGGCGTCCGGGCCACCCTGTCGAACTGCTCGAACAATTACGGCCCTTATCAACATGTCGAGAAGTTCATCCCACGGCAGATCACCAATGTTCTCGCCGGATTGCGTCCCAAGTTGTACGGCGACGGTTTGAACGTCCGTGACTGGATTCATGTCGACGACCACAACAGCGCGGTCTGGGCGATCATCGACGGTGGCCGGATCGGTCAGACCTACTTGATCGGCGCTGATGGTGAGATGAACAACCGAACTGTCATGGAGTCGATTCTGCAGATATTGGGCCGTGGCGCCGACGAGTTCGATTTTGTCACCGACCGCCCGGGGCACGACGTGAGGTACGCGATCGACTCGAGTCTGCTCCGGAAAGAACTTGGCTGGTCCCCGCGCTACGAGGACTTCCGCAGTGGTCTGGAAGCGACGATCGACTGGTACCGCGACAACGAACAGTGGTGGCGTCCGCAGAAGGACGCGACCGAGCAGGCATACGTGGCAGCCGGCGAGAAGACCACTTCCTAGCGTGCAGCCAGATTGCGGCGGATGGAGTCGAGGGTCGACGCTATCCCGGCAGGCAACGGGCGATGTGTGCGCTGGTCCAGATCGGTCCACACGATCGATCGCAGCCGTAGGTCTCGGGCTTGCGCCGAAGCGAGTGGAGAACTGGCGAGCACAACGTTGGGGCGTTTTCTGAAGACGGTGTGGCACGCGCCGAGGATCGCCCCGATGGTGACGCTGCGTCCGGACGCGTAGATCTTGGTGACCGTCGGTTCCTGCGACGCTTCCGCTCGGGTGAAGCTGTCGACCACCATTTCGGCCGCGTCGGAGACGTAGACGTAGTCCCGAAGCGTGTCCATGGGAACGTAGATCGAAATGGGCATCGACAGCAGATAGCCTCGGCAGAGGTGCGAAATCAGGCCTTGGGGTTTCGCCAGATTCTGACCCGGGCCGTAGAGATTTGCGAATCTTCCTATGACAGTGCGGGTTCCGCTTCTGGAGCCGAATTCGCGAACAATGGATTCGGCATCGAGCTTTGCTCGCCCGTAGTCGGCCAGTGGATTGGTCGCGCTTGTTTCGGTGTGCGGTGCTCCGGGAGCTCCGGCGTAGACGCCGCCGGCAGACGAAGCGTGGAAGACGGTCCCGACGCCTGCGTCCGCCGTCCCCAGCTCGTCGAGAACGTCCTTCATGAGTTGGTTCTCGCGAGCGAATTCGTCACTGCTCGTACCGTTCACACCTGCACCGGCGCACCACGCCATTCGCCACGGGCCGCCGGCGGCGTCAGTAACCAGTTTCCTGGCATCGGCGAACAGGATTTCTCTGGCCAGAGCGGGTTCCCCCCACGGGACGCGGCTGGTGCGGATGTCGGCCCCACGGCGCTCGAGTTCGCGGGCCACGGAGCTGCCGAGGAGGCCGCCGCTGCCGACTACCCACGTGGGGACATTCATCGTTACGCGGGTGGCTCGGTGGCGTTCCGGCGCCCCAACGGGCCTGACGCGGGGTCGCTGACGATGAGGTACGGCGGCTTTCCCATTGCCGTCTTGACTGCGACACCGATGTATTCGGCGATCACACCCAACGAGAAGAGCACTGCCCCGAAACCGAACAGCATCACGATCATCGTCGACGCCCATCCTCGTACCTCGACGCCGGCGTCGAAGAACACGTACGACGCCAACACGTAGAGGACGATGACGAGACCGCCGACAGCGAACAGGAAGCCGATCAAGCTGACCATTCGCAGGCCCTTGGTGCCGCTGGAGAGAACCATTCGCCAGAAATGCGACAGCAAGCTTCTGAGGTGATATCCGGATGCGCGTCCGCGTTCCTCACGCAGTTGAACCGGGCTGGTGGTGACCTCTCCCGCGATCCAGCCCAGAGCCACGTCGAGGTACGCCTCGGATCCGGCGTATGCGGCGACCGACCGTCCGACCTCTCCGAGGACCAGTCGGAAACTCTGATACTTCACGGAGTTCTCGGACGAGAGAATTTTGGTGGTCAGCCATTTCGACGACTTCGACGCCGCGTTGCGTAGCGCACCGTGGGGTGCCGCGTTCACGGGCTGCGCGTAGACGAGGGTGGCCTGTTGATCCAGTGCAGTGTCGAGGAGTCCACCGATGTCGGCAGGGTCGTGCTGGCCGTCTTCATCCATGGTGACAACCCATTCGCCACCACTCGACGCCATTCCCGCCAGTGTTGCCGGATGTTGGCCGAAGTTGCGCGAGAGCCAAATGGGTCGGATGAAGTCATGTTGTCTCGCGAGTTCACGGATGACCGCAGCTGATCCGTCCGGACCGTGGTCGAAGACGAGAAGGACTTCTTCGACGACCAACGGCCGCCCGCCGGGAGTGGTCTGGGTTTTCGTCAGGGGAAGTATCTCGTCGATGAGTGCATTGAGAGTGTGTTCGCCCTGGTAAACCGGCACGACGACGGAAATTCGGTGCGGTTGCACCGACTCGGGTGTGCCATCGGTCTTCACAGGCGGGGAGTGTATACGTCGCCGGGGGTCGGCTTCTCGGCGTGGGGGCGTACATGTCGGCGAATCGTGAAGTTATGATCCGGATCACTCGACGAAAGTGAGTCTCCAGTGGCCGAGTTCGAAGATCACACCAACGATCGACGCGAGAACAATCGCGAGAACACAGGCCTTCCGGGGAGAGCCGATACGGGTAGCGGTGATACCACCGACACCGAGTACACGGCTCGGTTGCGTGAGCTTCAAGGCGCCAAATGGAAGCGCATTCTGAACGTGCAAGCGCCCGATCAATGGAATATCCGACGTTTCCTCGGCGGCCGGAAGGTGCTCGACGTCGGCTGCGGGATCGGCCGAAATCTGCGAAATCTTCCCCCTGGCAGTGTCGGGGTGGACCACAATGAACATTCGGTGGAGTTCTGTCGATCGGTCGGGTTCGAGGCGTACTCTTCGGCGGAATTTCACTCCGAAAGCGATCAGAGAACCTTCGACGGAATGCTGATGGCGCATCTCCTCGAGCACCTGCCGGCGGGAGAAGCTTCCGGCATCGTCGCCGAGTACCTTCCATTCCTGGAACCGGGTGCGACCGTCATGCTGATCTGCCCTCAGGAACGTGGCTTCGCCAGCGATCCCACGCATACCGTCTTCCTCGACGGCGTCGACCTCGAAAAGATCTGTGCGGACAACGGTCTTGTAGTCAGGCGCTCGCTGTCGTTCCCGTTTCCGCGGTGGATGGGAAAGCCGTTCATCTACAACGAGTCTGTGGTGATCGCGGAGGTCCCGTCCCGGCTCTGACGCCTGTCGCGGTAGTAGATCACGGAGAGGCCGGCAAGGATAACGAGTCCGAAGCCCATACCGACATAGCCGATCCTTTGTCCTGGGGAACGGAAGTTGATCACCAGTTCGGCGTTGTCGGTGCCAGGCGGCAGATCGACGTAGAGGTACGTTCCGCCGAGGCCCTTGGTCGGGATGGGTTCGCCGTCGAGGGTCGCGGTGTAGCCCGGCCATGCCAACCGTGCGAAGACCACGCTGCCACCGCCCGGTGAGCTGACTCGTACACGCTCGTTCTTGACGCTCATGTACTCGGACTGTGCGTCGGCATTGACAGTTGCCGACACACGGCCCGGTTGACCGGAGATCGGGCCGGCGTCGCGTTCGAGGACGTAGATCTGGTCCTGGGCGACCTCGGGCACTTCTGCCCAGTGCCACCCGGGTGGGGCGGGTTCGTTGTCAGCGCCCGGGTACTGCTTGCGCTGAAGGACGACGCGGTCGAGCAGCATCAGGTCTGCGCTGGTTCGACCGGTGTATTCATCCGGCCTGAACACGTTTCTGTAGGCGTCGTCGCACGTCGACCCGTCGAATCCCATACACAGCAGCGAAGCGAAGTCGGCGTGGCCGACAGGGGTGTACGCGTTGACGTAGTCGAGATCGAGCACCTTGGCGTAGTTTCCGTACACCTGCGAAGTCCACGGGAGTTCGGTTGTTTCGGCGTCGATTCGGATCAGCGCGCGATTGCCGAGCTGAAGGGTCGCGCCCGGGAAATCCGGAAAGTTCGCCTTGGCTTCGGATTGGCTGGTCGGCAGGTACCACTTGTTCAGCGCCTGGGGATACGCGATCACTTGATACAGAGTCACCGGAGCGATGGTGAGAATCAGTAGACCTGCGATCGCCGGGGCGCCGTATCTACGACCGAGGTAGATGGCGAGTGCTCCGACGGCAATGATCACGACAGCCCAGGTGAGATGCCGGATGAAGTACTGCGGACCCGAAGAACTGGCGCGAATCATCAAGACGAACACGATCAACGATGCAGCGATGACGCGTGATCGCAGTTTGTCCAAAGTCCCGAATCGGCTCAGCAGCACACCGAGTAGTACCAGGGAGAACACCGCGACGAAGGGAAGTAGTCGTGCCGGCCACCGAATCTGGCCGATGTCGCTGGGGCCCGCGGTGAACAGCAGAATGAAGGCCAACAGCAGCAGCGGGGTCACCAACTCTCGCAGCGAACCCTGTGCTTTCCGCCAGCCGATGAATGCCAGTGCCGGTATCGCGAACCAGGCGATGTAGGTGATCGGTGCGTAGGTGGTTTCGCCCGTCCAGGACTCGATACTCGAGACGGACGACGGAATACTCGCCGTCAGTGTTTCCGACCACGGTGCCGTCAGGAAATTGTCGTTGAACGTACCTTCTTCGCCGGTGCGCCATGTGACGGCCGAGGAGAGCAGACCGGGAAGAAAGGTGATCGCGCCGCAGGCTGCGGCCGAGACGCCGACCAGTCCGAGCTTCACTGTTGTCCGCCACTGCGGACTGCGGACGTATTCGCCCACCATCAGTGCCCCGACGGTCACTCCGGCCATCAATGCCGCATGGACGTATCCGACGCTGATCGCGAGATAGAGGAAGACGAAGACGGGTATCGGCCCCGACCGGCCGCGGGCATAGCGAATTCCGCTGGCCCACGCCTGCACCACCCAGGCCATTCCGATCACCGACGTAACCCACGACGGGTACTCGAAGTACAGAGTGAACCCGGCAAAGGGCACTGCGCTTCCGGCGACGGCCGCCCAGTAGGGGCGCGCGCCGTATTCGAGGCAGACTCGATAGACGCCCCATCCGAGGATGATCGCGAATGCCAACTTCACCAGCGTGGCCAGCAAAGCGAGATTGTCGACGGACGGTGCGATGTAGTTGATGAAGATCTGGACCGGGTTCCACAGCCCACCCTGACCCTCGACCGGATAGTTTCCTGCCATCCACTGATCCAGAACCAGCGAGGGGAATTGTCCCTCTCGCATCAGATGGCCCAGCTGAACCCAGTTGCCGACCGCACCGGATTCGGTGTCGTCGACATAGAAGTAGCGAGGGTCCACCGTGACGATCGCGAAGAATGCGAGGCACACGACTGCTGGGATCACAGCGCCCCAGCTCCAGCGTTCCCGACGGGTGGGAGCGGGTAGTTCGAGTGTCAAGGGATCTCCAGGTCGCACGGGTGGATGCACCAGAGACAGTAGCCGAGGCTGTGTTTTCGAGTTTCGGGGGTAATTCCACCTCGGATACCCTGCGAGTGACAGGTACAGCTTTTTCAAGATTCACGTAGGAGTCATATGCCCGAGCAGGTAAAGGTGGGGGTGCCGGAGAACGGGCAGGTCATGGCTCGCCGTTTGGTGGTCCAGCGCGGCGTGTTCGTCGGAATGTCGCCGATAGTCAACGACGACCTGTACGTCGAGTTCCGGAAGGGCTCCGGTGAGCGGACCCGGCACCGAGTCGCTCTGGACAAGGGCACACGTATCAGCACCAACACCTATTTCGGGCGTTTCGCTGCCAGCTACTGGCAGCGGTGGACGACTGTCACTGAGGTCGAGGCTTCGCTGCGGATCGAGAGCGAGGGTCGGTTCCGCGTCCGGATGGTTGCTTCGGATATCGCCGGGCATCGCCGTATTCTCGAGACCCGCGACGGATTGGGGTCCTCGCAGGTCGCGTTGACTTCACCGTTGGACAAGTTCGTCGACGGCGGCGCCCTCTGGCTCGAGGTGGATTCTCTCGACGCTCCGATGACGATCGACCACTTGGAATGGACCGTGGCGGCTCCGGAGACGGTGCGCCCGGTCTCGGTGGCGATCTGCACCTTCAATCGGGCCGACGATTGTGCCGAGACAGTTGCTGCACTCGCTTCCGAT
The DNA here is from genome assembly GCF_001647205.1 of Rhodococcus sp. EPR-134. Taxonomy (NCBI): domain Bacteria; kingdom Bacillati; phylum Actinomycetota; class Actinomycetes; order Mycobacteriales; family Nocardiaceae; genus Rhodococcus; species Rhodococcus sp. EPR-134. Next base: position 334 of record NZ_LVCT01000592.1, on the reverse strand, counting down.
GCCACCGTGCGTGACCTCGTCAGCTCCGTGTACGTCGTCGACCAGGGCAACGACCTGGTGAAAGATCGGGCGCGCTTCGTCGAGGCGGCAGACAAGCTCGGTGAGAAGCTGAAATATCTGCAGCAGCCGAATCTCGGCGGAGCGGGCGGTTTTTCACGTGGGCTTTTCGAGGCTACATCCGAGGGGGCAGATCTCGCCGACGTCATCCTGATGGACGACGATATTCTCTGTGAACCAGAAACAGTGTTGCGCCTCAACGCTTTTGCGAATATGACGGTGAAACCGACATTGGTGGGTGCGCAGATGATGTATCTGCTCAATCCCGATTTCCTCA
>NZ_LVCT01000591.1:0-12149 GCF_001647205.1 Rhodococcus sp. EPR-134 | reverse complement strand
AGCGTCACGAGCGTCGAGTCGATGCGGGATACAACGCCTGGTGGACGTGCCTGATCCCCGCCGAAGTTGTCGAAGCCATCGGGTTGCCCGTTCCGATCTTCTTTCAGTGGGATGACGTGGAGTACGGAATCAGGGCCCGGAAAGCAGGGTTTGTCACTGTCACGTTGCCCAACGCCGCTGTGTGGCATGCCGATTTCTATTGGAAGGACTTCGACGACTGGGCCCGCTACTTCAGTACGCGTAACTCCCTCGTCGTCGGGTCTTTGCACAGCGATCTCGACACCAAGGGACTTTCACGTCAGTTCTTCCGCCAGATCTCCGAATTCCTCGTCGGAATGCAATACGGCCTTGCCTTCACGACGTTGAAGGGCATCGAGGACTATCTCGACGGTCCGGAAGCGTTGCGGGACGGCGGCATCGAGGCCATGGCAAGCGTCCGTGCCGGCCGAGCGCAGTATGCCGAGACGATCAAACACGATGCGGCTACCGCCCCGATCGCCTCGAACGAACTCCACACCGAGCGTGCCGGTGGTGAGCCGAGCCTGATGCGAGTGATTCTGGCCAAACGTGGGTTGAATCAGTGGCTGGGGCGCACCCGTGGCGGTTTGGTCAATATTCCGCGCGAGGATGCGCACTGGTGGCACATCTCGCAGTTCGACCATGTAGTCGTCACCGATGCTTCGCAGTCGGGGGTACGTATCCGGCAGCGAGACAAGGCCACGGCGCGCGCTCTCCTTGTCCGAACGGTCAAGCTACTGCGTCGATTCCAGAAGGAAGCACCTGCCGTTTCGACGAAGTACCGTGCTGCGATGCCCGAACTCACGAGTCGAGAGAACTGGGCACGTCTGTACGAGAAGTGATTCTCAGCTGGTGATCTCGACGATGACCTGCTCGTTGTCCACGGTGTACCCGAGGTATCCGAACGAGATGCCGGTGCGTGTGACGAACTCCGTCCACGCCCGGTACTCGTGCAGCTGCCACCCGGGATAGTTGAAGAACTCGTCGAAGACGACGATCGACCCGGGTACCAGTCGGTCGCCGAGGAGATCGAGCACCGTCTTGGTGGACGAGTAGAGATCGGCGTCGAGGTGCAGGAACGCAACGGGGCCGGGTTCGTCGTTCAGGAACGAGGGCAGGGTGTCCTCGAAGAGGCCCGGAACAAGTTGCGCTCCAGGTACTTCGGGGACTGATTCCTGAGCGAACTCACCAACCGGGAACCCGGTCCGCCAGGTTTCCGGAAGGCCGGAGAACACGTCGAAACCCGCGACGGTTCCCTCGCGTTCGGTGAATGCCTCCGCGATGATCCTGAGTGTGGTTCCGCTGGCAACGCCGAATTCGAGTGCCATGCCGGGTATTTCGATCAATCCCAGTGCATGGCGAAGCGTGTCGTGTGGGTGGCCGAACGTCTCGGCGACGCGAAGGTGTTCGAGGATGAACTCTGCGGTCGATGCCGTCGCTTGCAGGTCCACGGCGTAGGCCAGATCCCGTCGCTGACGAAATTCCAGTTCGTCGATCCTGGACCGGAGGCCCGCGATGTCACCGCGGGCCCCGGCCAGTTCGTCACGTGAGAGCGTCAGCGCATCGAGGATCTGTTGCGTGCGATCTGCGTTGCGCCGGTCGGCGGCCTCGACCACCTCGGATACCGCACGCTGAAGCTTGGTTCTGGCGCTGGAACGGAACTGCTCGAACATGGCAACCTCTCGTCGGGATCACTCCCATGCTGCCAGGCTTTGTTCGCTACCGGTCCCGACCGCGGTAGTGACTCTTGAGTTGTCGGGAGATCACCTTGATCTCCCGCGTCCTCTCTGCCTGCAGACGAGCATCGCTTCGCGCGGCGTTCCATGCATTCTCTCGCTGTAGTTTCCGGTAGCTCGCAAGTCTCCGTTCGTCGATATCGCCGCGCCCGAGTGCGCTCAGGACTGCGCATCCCGGCTCGGAGTTGTGTGCGCAATCGGAGAACCGGCACTCTGCAATCAGCTCCTCGATCTCGGGGAACGTCTTGTCGATCCCCTCCGCCGCGTTCCACATGCCGACCCCTCGCAGGCCGGGTGTGTCGATCAACGTCCGGCCGCCGGAGAAGGGGATCAGTTCTCTCGTGACGGTGGTGTGGCGTCCCTTTCCGTCGCCGGTCCGAACGCGACCGGTCTCGAGTCGATCGGCACCTGTGGTGTCCGCGAGGAGGGCGTTCGCGAGCGTCGACTTACCGGCGCCTGATGGACCGAGTATCGCCACGGTGCCGTCCAGAACTGCATCGAGTACATCCATTCCTTCGTTGGTCTCGGCACTCACAGCCAGCACTGTTGCGCCGGGCGCAATGGCAGCGACCTCGGCGAGAGTGTCGGAGATATAGTGAGCTGCATCCGATTTGGTGAGTGCGACGACAGGGGTTGCACCACTTTCCCAGGCGAGTGCGAGTAGTCGCTCGATGCGCCCGAGATCGACGTCGCCGTCCGAAGCCGTGGCGATGACGACGGTGTCGACATTGGCCGCCAGAATCTGGCCTTCCGATTTTCCGGATGCCGAGGATCGAACAATGCTGCTTGATCGAGGGAGTATCGAAGTGACCGTGTGCATCTCGGGTTCGCGTGAGTCCCGTAACTCGGCCACGGCGACCCAGTCACCCGTACAGAGTGGATCGCTGCCGCTGAGTGCGCGAACTGTGCCTTCGGCGACGGCCACGTCACACCGCCCCCGGTCGACGCGAAGAACGCGCCCGGGTGCGGAGTCCGGTGGGGCCAGGGCAGTGAATTTGTTCGAGAGTGTTGCGTTCCAACCGTATTCGGTCAGGGGCGTGCTGTCTTCCGACATGGTGAGTGTGTCCTCGAGTACGAAGAAGTGTGAATGTTGACGGTGCTGAAACTGCGGAACACGACAGTCATCAATACTCACTCCTCGAAAATCTCAGGACGCACCATGCGTCGGATCAGAATCGTCTCAGCCGCAGACGCGACTGTGCAACTGATTTAAAAGATATCGGGGCAACTGCTTCAACTCAGGACGACTGACTAACTCGGGCGTTCGAACTTTTCTTCCCGGCCGAGCTTGCGCAGTCGCATCCACTCGCGCAGTCCTGCCGGATCGCGGCGTGTGATCAGGAAGTACCAGCCGAACCGAACCCATTCCTGCGGAAGCAGTTTCCGCATTCCCGGTTGGGCGAGGATGTATCCACGGTTGCGGTACGTGAAGTAGCGCTTCGTGTCGTTGTCGGGGTACTGCGTGTGCATGCGTCCGCCGAGGATCGGCTTGAACTCGTCCGCGCCGTTGGGGTGGACGTAGGCAGTTTGCAGGCAGGTACCGAACTTCAGGCCGGAGCGCACGAGGCGACGGTGTACCTCGACCTCGTCGCCGCGGACGAACAGGCGTAGATCCGGAACACCGACGGCATCGATCGCGTCGGCGGTGAACAGTGCGCCGTTGAAGAGGGACGCGATACCGGGCAGGAGATCCTCGTCGCCGAGTTCGGAACGCAACCGGCGCCACGACGTGCCGCGGCGAAGTGGGAAGGCAAGGCGGTCGGGGTTGTCGATGTCGCAGACGACGGGGGAGACCTCGGCCAGGTCGTTTCGAATTGCACAGTCGAGCAGTGTTTCCAGGACTTCGGGACCCTCCGGGCGCCCGTCGTCGTCTGCGAGCCAGACGCGGTCGGCGCCGAGCGAAAGTGCGTAGAGAATGCCCAGAGCAAATCCTCCGGCACCGCCGAGGTTGTGCTGAGAACCGATGTAACTGGTCGGCAGTGGAGCGTTGTCGACGAGCTCTTTCACATCGGCTTCGTCGGCATTGTCGACGACAACAAGATGGTCGAGCGGCCGCGACTGGGTGCTGAGAACCTTCAAGGATTCGGCCAGCAGTTCACGCCGCTTGTGCGTCACGACGACACCGATGATTTTCTCGGGTGCGCTCACGGGGTGCTCTCCCGTTCCATTTCCTTGATGACGTGGCGCACATGCTCTGCGGCGTCGTCACCTTCGTAGGCGCGCACGACGTCTTCGATGTCGCCTTGCATGCGGATCTGGCCGTGGTCGATCCACATGGCGCTGTTGCACAGCTGGGCGAGGAATTCGTTGGAGTGGCTGGCGAATACCAGGATTCCGGAGCGTTCCACCAGCTTCTGAAGCCGGATGCGAGCTTTCTTCATGAATTCGGCGTCGACAGCCCCGATGCCTTCGTCGAGTAGCAGGATCTCGGGATCGATACTGGTGACGACGCCCATGGCAACGCGCACGCGCATGCCGGTGGAGTACGTGCGCAACGGCATCGAGAGGTAATCACCAAGTTCGGTGAATTCGGCGATGTCGTCCATTTTCGCGAGCATCTGCTTGCGGGTCTGACCGAGGAACAGGCCGCGGATGATGATGTTCTCGTAGCCGGAGATCTCGGGGTCCATGCCGACGCCGAGATCGAAAACAGGTGCGACGCGTCCGCGAATACTGGCGGATCCTCGAGTGGGTTCGTAGATTCCGGAGAGCAAGCGCAGCAGGGTGGACTTTCCGGCGCCGTTGTGGCCGACCAGACCTACACGATCGCCCTCTTTGAGGTTCATCGTGATGTCTTTCAGGGCTTCTACGACCACGACATCGGAACTGTTGCGGCCGATGGCGCCACCTGCTTTGCCGAGAAATGCCTTCTTCATCGACCGGGACTTCGCGTCGAAGATCGGGAAGTCGACGCAGGCGTTGTGCGTTGAGATGTTCACATGTTCGGTCATTGCGATGTCCCTAAACCCAGTAGGGCACGCGGGCCCGGTATTTGCGAAGCGCCAGCAAGGCGACGGCCCACCCGACCACGGTGATCGTGATGACGATGTACCAGTGGTAAGGCTCTTGGGGCTGCCCGATCATCGGCGCGCGGACGATGTCCAGGTAATGGAACAGCGGATTGAGTTCGGCGATCTTTGCGCGATCTCGGACGGCGCCGCCCTGAGCCTCGAGGCTTTGCGTTGTCCACATGATCGGTGTCAGCACGAAAAGGAGCAACGTCAGCGAAGACAGAATCGGTGCGATGTCGCGGTATCGAGTGGCGAAGATGCCGAACACGATCGAGACCCACAGTGCATTGAGCACGATAAGTCCCAACGCCGGGATCGCGGCTAGCGACGCCCAGCTCAGATTCCGCCAGACTCCGAACGCGACCACCATGATCACGTAGATCAGGAGGTTGTGTGCGAAGAACAGAATTTGCCGCCACACCAGACGGTAGATGTGCACGCTCAAGGCCGATGGCAGCTGTTTGATCAGGCCTTCGTTGGCGACAAAAACTTCGGAACCCTCGATGATCGAGGCATTGATGAGGTTCCAGACGATCAGGCCCACCGTCACGTACGGCAGGAACTCCTGGAGTGGCATGTCCAACAGGGCCGCGTACAGGATGCCGATGGCGGTGGCCTGCACGCCGGTGGCGATCGTGATCCAGAACGGACCGATCACCGACCGGCGGTAGCGCTGTTTGATGTCCTGCCAGCCGAGGCTGAGCCACAACTCACGCTGATTCAGACCGTCGCGAAGGTCTTTGAACGCACGACGGAACGTCTGGGAGTCGGACACGGGCGCGGGTGCGTCCGGCGTCTCGGATTCGATTGCGGATGCTGACACGGAGGTCGAGCCTACCGGCCTGGCGTCGGAGCCGGTTTTCCCGCGGACTTCGTGGTGGTCCGGGTTACAGATACTGGCCGGTTCCTGGGCTCTGTTGGTCCGGATGGGCAGGCGAATGCGGAGCTCCGATGCTCATGCCGGGAGGCAGTGCGCCCTGCCGCATTTGTTCGAGCTGGGCGCGCGCTGCCATCTGCTGCGCGAACAGTGCGGTTTGAATTCCGTGGAACAGTCCTTCGAGCCAGCCGACGAGTTGGGCCTGCGCGATTCGCAGTTCGGCGTCGGAGGGAATGGAGTCGTCGGTGAACGGGAGGCTCAGTCGCTCGAGTTCTTCACGGAGTTCGGGTGCCAGGCCTTGTTCCAGTTCTCGGATGGACGAGGTGTGGATGTCCTTGAGGCGCTTGCGGCTGGCGTCGTCGAGCGGCGCGGCGCGCACTTCTTCCAAGAGTTGTTTGATCATCGTGCCGATTCGCATGACCTTCGCCGGCTGCTCGACCATCTCGGCGACGGACTCGGCTTCGGATTCCGCGCCTTCGGTGGTGCCAGATGTGGAGGCCTCTGCCTCGGCCGCCGGCATCGCGACGGGTCGACCGTCGGGTCCGATAACGAGTACCTGCTCTTTGTCGGGGTTCGTCATGCTTCCATCTTGTCGTGTGTGGGCGACAAACGCCGCGTAACCCCCAAAAAGTTAGCTACCGAATAACTGTACTGACGGGTAATTGGGTGACTGCCTTCGACTAAGCGGGCGTCTGCACCTAGAGTGTCGAGCATGGCTTACGACGTTGCCCGCGTACGGGGGTTGATTCCCTCACTCGGTGACGGCTGGATCCACCTCGATCCGCAGGCCGGAATGCAGATCCCGGACGCCGTCTCGCGGACGGTCTCCACCGCGTTCCGTGCCTCTGCATCTTCTTCCTCCGGTCGCCACGTCTCGAACCGTCGTAGTGCTGCCATTCTCGAGAGTGCGCGCACCGCGGTCGCCGATCTGGTCGGCGGAGATCCTGCGGGAGTCGTTCTCGGATCAGACCGAGCGGTGTTGTTGGCTTGGCTCGCCGAGTCGCTCAGTTCGCGGTTGGGCCTCGGAACCGGTCTCGTACTCTCGCGCCTCGACGAAGAGGCGAACGTCGCGCCCTGGCTTCGTGTGGCCAGTCGCTACGGCGCTCAGGTGCGATGGGCAGAGGTCGAAATCGAAACGTGTGAGCTCCCGAGTTGGCAGTTCAACGATCTCATCACCTCGACCACTCGATTGGTGGCCTTGACGGCCGCATCACCGGTCGTCGGTTCGGCTCCGAACGTCCGCGCCGCAGCTGATCGTCTGCACGAATTCGGCGGACTGATGGTGGTCGACGCCGTCGGTGCAGCGCCATATGCGCATGTGGACATGGCTGATCTCGGGGCGGACATCGTTGCCGTCAGCGCGCCGTCGTGGGGCGGTCCGCAGGTGGGCGCACTCGTCTTCCGCGATCCCGGACTGCTCGACCGAATTCCGGCCGTGTCGCTCAACCCGTACGCGCGTGGCGCCGAGCGACTCGAGGTGGGCGGTCATCAGTTCGCGCTGCTGTCCGGTCTCACGTCGTCGATCGATTTCCTGGCGGGCTTGGACGAATCGGCAACGGGAACCAGGCGTGAGCGCCTCGAAACCTCGATCAGCTCGCTGCAGGACTACCAGGACGGTCTGTTCGATCACCTCATGCGTTCTCTCGCAGCCCTGCCCAACGTGATGGTGATCGGCGGCGCACCCACGCGGGTGCCGACGCTCAGTTTCACACTCGAGGGGATGGCGGCAGACAAGGTCGCGGCGCACCTGGCCGACAAGCGCATCGCGACGGTCAGCGGTACGCATGGTGGTTCCAGGCTGCTCGACGCCCTCGGTGTCAACGACGAAGGCGGCGCGGTCACCGTCGGCCTTGCGCCGTACACGCCGCGGTACGAGATCAATCAGCTGGTCGCCGAACTCGGCGCCCTGGGCTGATCGATCCCGCTCGGCTCACTTCACGGTGAGGATGACCTTGCCTACGGTTTCCGGCGAATCCAGCAACTGATGGGCTAATGGCGCCTCGGTGATCGGAAGTTCGGTCGACACGATCGGTTGAACCGATCCGTCTGCGATCAACGGCCACAACTTCGCGCGGACGTCGGCGACGATGTCCGCTTTACCGCCGGGGCCGGTGAGCGGACGCCCACGCAGGCCCGTCGACGTGATGTTTCCGCGCTTTCCCATCAGCTTGGCGATGTCGACTTCGCCCTTGCGGCCACCCTGCATTCCGATGATCACGACGTGGCCGTCCATGGCGAGTGCGTCGACGTTGCGCCCGAGGTACGACGCTCCCATGTTGTCCAGAACCACGTCGGCGCCGTGGTTGTCGGTGGCTTCGGCGAGTGATGCTACGAAGTCGCTGTCGCGGTAGTTGATGAGAATATCCGCGCCCAATTCGCGGCAGCGGTTCAATTTGTCCTCCGAACCCGCGGTAACTGCGACGCGGGCGCCGAGGGCTTTGCCGACCTGGATGGCGTGGGTGCCGATTCCGCCGCCACCGCCATGGACGAGGAGGACCTGTCCGCGTCGGAGACCGCCGCGCATCACGACGTTGGACCACACCGTGCACGCAACTTCCGGCAGAGACGCTGCGACACGGAGATCGACGCCCGCGGGAACCGGGAGAAGTTGTGTTGCCGGGACCGCGACCTTCTCGGCGTAACCGCCGCCGGCCAGCAGTGCGCAGACTTCGTCGCCGACGGACCAACCGGTGACGTCTTCGCCGAGTTCGGTGATCACACCCGAGCATTCGAGGCCGAGAATGTCACTCGCGCCGGGCGGCGGCGGGTAGAAGCCTTGACGTTGGAGCAGGTCGGCGCGGTTGACTGCGGTCGCGGCGACCTCGACGAGTACGTGCCCGCGAGGTAGTTCAGGATCGGGCTGTTGCGCCCATTTCATGACCTCGGGACCGCCGGGCTGATCGATCGTTATGGCGTACATGGATACGACGCTAGCGAATCTCCCCGCTGACGGGTGTTTTGCCGCTACCGTCGCGGACGTGACTTACTTCGGGAACATGCAGAACGAGATCTATCTGACGGGACTGAGCGGCGCGAAGCCGGCTTTGCCGATGACTGCGGCAGGCTTGGAAGATGCCGCGCGCGAGCAACTCTCACCGGAGGCTTTCGGGTACATCGCCGGTAGCGCGTCGACCGAACGAACCGCGGAGTCGAATCTGCGGGCGTTCGACAAGCATGCGATCGTGCCGCGGATGTTGCGGGGGACTGCGGCGCCCGACGCGCGTGATCTGAGCGTCGAGGTGTTGGGGACGCGGTTGGCTGCACCGATCCTGACGGCTCCGGTGGGCGTGCTCGGCTTGGTCCACGACGACGCCGAGGTTGCGGTCGGTTCGGTCACTGCCGAGTTGGGGATCGGATCGATTCTCTCGACGGCGGCATCCTCGACCATCGAAGACGTAGCGGCGGCCTCGGGCGATAACTGGTGGTACCAGCTGTACTGGCCGGCCGACGACGAGCTTGCCGAGTCGTTTGTCCGTCGAGCGGAGACGGCGGGCGCGAAGGCTATCGTCCTGACTGCCGACACTCCCGGTATGGGTTGGCGTCCAAGGGATCTCGAGCTCGGCCACCTTCCGTTCCTGCAGGCGAAGGGTATTGCCAACTATCTGTCGGATCCGGTGTTCCGCGCCAAACTGGCGACGCCGCCCGAGGAGAGCGCAGAAGCGCTGCAGATCGCGGTTCTCACGTGGGTGTCGTTGTTCGGTAACCATGCGGTGCGGATCGCGGATATCGCGAAACTTCGCCAGTGGACGACACTTCCGATCGCAGTGAAGGGAATTGTCCATCCCGACGACGCACGTGAGGCCGTCGCGGCCGGCGCCAACGGCATCGTCGTGAGCAACCATGGTGGGCGTCAGGTCGACGGGTCGATTTCGGCACTCGATGCTCTCGGTCCCGTCGCTGATGCGGTGGGGGATGAGGTGGACATCCTGATGGACTCCGGAATTCGTTGTGGTGCAGACGTAATCAAGGCTCTGGCCTTGGGTGCCGATGCAGTGCTGTACGGGCGGCCGTGGGTGTACGGGTTGGGATTGGCCGGAGCGGACGGAGTGCGTCATGCGCTCCGGAGTCTCTTGGCCGACCTGGATCTCACCATGGGACTGGCGGGGCTGGCATCGGTCGCCGAAATCGATCGTTCGATCCTGATGTCCAATTCGTGACTTTAGGGTGAGTCTTACTGTGACGGGCGGACACAGGTCTAAACTTGGAACCTGTGACAGCTGAAGCGACAACCGAGGAGACATCGCAGGCGGCGCACGGTGAGACACCGTGGCTGACGCCATGCGAGATGCGTGCATGGCGCGGCTACATGGACGGTAATCAGCGCCTCATGGAGGTGCTCAACCGCGAACTGCAGGATTCACACGACCTGTCGTTGGCCGATTACCGCATTTTGGTCATGCTCTCGGAGTCAGCTGACGGGTCGTTGCGGATGAGTGACCTGGCAGACGGCGTGCTGTCTTCGCGGAGTCGCCTCACGCACCAGATCAGGCGGATGGAATCTCAGGGCATCGTCGTGCGAGACACCTGCGTCGAAGATGGTCGCGGCGTGCTCGCGCGGATCACGGAAGAGGGTAGGCGTCGCCTCGCCGAGGCAGCGCCTACTCACGTGGCCGGGGTGCGGAACAATCTGGTCGATCTGCTGACTCCCCAGGAACTGGACGTGCTGGCAGACGTCTTCGAGAAGGTCGACAAAGCCATCGGCGAGCGCTGACTTCTGGAGCCGTTTTCGCGGTCCGTGGGAACACCCGATAGGATCGCCCACGGAAGCGTGGCAGAGCGGCCGAATGCACTCGCCTTGAAAGCGAGCGTGGCGTTAAACCCACCGGGGGTTCAAATCCCTCCGCTTCCGCCAAATGTTCGTTGTTCAAACCCAGCCCGCGCGAAAGCGTGGGCTGGGTTTTTTCGTGCCCTACGAAGCGCAGGAGCGTCGAGGAGTCGGATGTGTAGCAATCTTTGCCGCCCTGGGGTCGCCGGGTGAAGCAATGGCTTCGCCACTTCGGTGCTACGTCCGATGTTGCGGCAATCTGCCGGTTCTCGTTGTGCTGTGGTGAACGATCAGCCATTGCGGCGCTCGGCGACGAGAGTTCCAGGTGATCGCATCGTGCGGCTGGTGGTCAATTCGATTCCCTCCTTGGCTAGATGGGCTCGTGGTTTACGCGGCCTCCTTGCGCTTGGTGTCCGAATGAGCTGCGCGCCACCAATTAACTGTTGACCGTTCAATAAGTTTGCGTGGCCATATCGCCAGAGACCACGTTGCATTCAATCTGCTGAAATGCTCCGGATCGTGCCTTGTTTGCACGTTTGCTCGACTGTCACCAATGGGCGGATGGTCCAAGTTTGGTGACCAGTCGGGGCCCCAAACCCACTGTCAGTCCACGTCAACAAGCTGCGAACCAGCTTGCCGAAGCTCACGGGGACGTGCCTGCCGGGTTCACCGGCAATGTGCCGATCCCGCCAGATCCGAACGCGCCCGACGATCGATCGTTCCCGCAAAAAGTGTGGGACAGCGCGTGGGGTGTCGGGGAAAGCGCGGTCGACACAACAGTCGATAGTGTCGGAACGCTCGGGGATGCGTGGCGAAATTTCCTAGTAGTCCCCGTGCACGATGCCGCCGTCGATCCGTTCGGGTTCAATCGCGGTCAACGAGCACAACCTTCACCCGAGCATTCCCCGGCTGAGATCGCTGCCGCAGCAGCAAATATCGTCTCCCTCATTCCGATCGTAGGCACAGGAGGCAGAGTCGGCGGAGCTGCCGTGCAAGAAGCGGTGGAGGCTGTTCTGCGGCGCGGCGGAACCGCCGCAGACGCCGAAGCCGCAGGTCGCAGGGCAGCCGCCACCGACGGTGAGGCCGGGAATAGAGCCCCTAGCGATCCGACTATTCCCGTCGGAGACAGACCGGCCTCGACACCTGTGGGTGGGCGCGGAGATCGCGAAATAAATGTAAAGCCCGGAACCAATCGTCCTGGAATAGTCAACGGTCGTGAATATACGGGGCATGCGTTCGACCGAATGCAAGAGCGCGGCATACTCCCATCCCTGGTTGAACAGGCCATTCGTGAAGGGGTGGCGACCCCGAGCAGAGGAAACACGACCGTGATCTATGATTCGATAAACAACCTATCAGTTATCATCAATGAAACGGGCAGAGTTGTGACCACCTCATTTGGCAATTTATCGGGAAAGTGAAAAACATGACGGATCAATCAATTTACCGCCTGGAAGCTGAGCAGGTTAATCGCGATTATTGTGACGGAAAAATATCCTTGCATGCGCTAGTTGAAATATTCGAGAGGTACGTCAGAGAACGCGAATCGGAGCGTGCATCAGATTCCGAAACCCTGAGGGGGGCCTGGGGTCAAATTGAAATAATGAATGCAATTAACCAGGATGATCCTTCGAATTCGAGCAAAAATGAGTCGGAGGTGCGAGAAGTTATTCAAGAATTCTTGGACTTGCTTCCGTAGTCTCTTTTCTCGGTCCAGGGGCGACTAATCAAGGCAGGCTTTG
>NZ_LVCT01000590.1:0-10880 GCF_001647205.1 Rhodococcus sp. EPR-134 | reverse complement strand
TTCAGACGTCTTCGCCTTCGAGGGCGGCCATCCATTTGCCCTGATCACCGATCACGACTACCTCGTCTACCGCATCCCAGTGGAACACGACCACATCCTGATGATTCCAGGTAAACCGACTACCTGTACAACAGTGCAGGCGTCCGCATACCTGCCTGGCGTGTCACCTTATCTTTGGAACAGAAGAAGTTACTTTCAGTGTTCGAAAGCGCTCGTGACATCGTCTCAGACGAACTGGACGTAATGGAGCAGAGCGACCGGCACGGCAACGCCGGCTAAACCTGCAGATCATCACACTTTTCGAGAATCCGTCTCGTCTGGACAGTCAAGTGAATGCCATCCACTGGCCTCCACCAAAATGATTTCCATTTTCAATAACAGAGGTGCGCCGAGTTTGAACCTTTATCGTTCAACTCGGCGCTCTTTGTTTTATGGAGGTAAAACGGGTTTAAATCTCATTTGATCTGTTGAAAAATTACCAATACATTGCGACGACTTCAATTTCGATTAGATTTGCATCCGGTTGTCTGTTTGTCGATGGAGTGGATGGAATCTGAATGGAGGGTATGTCGCCTAGCGCAGTGATGCCTGCGTGAGTGCGCGCCTGCGTTCTAAATGTAGCGAGGTCGTCCGGTGTGGCAGTGATACCATACTCGCCTAGCCGGTCCGCAATCTTTTGAAACGCTTGCACCTGTGATTCCGTCGATGTCCATTCAATACGATTTATTGCAACAATCTGATCTATATTGCTTTGTTGCTCGTCCGAGATGCTAGCGCTTGAATTTCCTACCAGCAATCGACTGTATTCGCGGAGCGCGCCCTCGAAAACACGCGCTTCGTGATCGTTATTAGGAGTTGCCTCATCGAACGAAATATTTTGGAATGTATCGACGATTTGCTGGCCGCCCGGCATGGTCTTTGCAAATAGATCAAGTAGTTTAACGGGAGTCCAGGTCTTACGGATGCCGTCGATACTCACTCGCCCGAGAACGGTGACTGTTGCGTCTGAAAAGAGCAGACGTCGCATGTCTTTCCAGAATCTGTCCTTTTCAAGCACGCCCACTAATTCAATCTCTTTGGTTTGCAGGCCAAGACTGTTGGCAAGGTCTGTGTCCACCAGATATTGTCGATTGTCTTTTTCATAAAGCCTGACGTTCGTTACTATCGACCTGATAGGAACGAGGCCGGCCATGAAACGATCCAACAATTTGCCATAAGAGTTCATCTCTGCCGGGAGCACTCCTCCTAGATTAGTACCAAAAATCTCAGGATGGTCGGCACTCATCTCGGCGACCTCAGTGATGATCGACCCCATACTAAATAGCGGATCGGCTTGTAGCTTAACTTCTAGCTCGATAAGGCTGCCGCGGGTGAGCTGGGAGACATTGATGCTGACTTGTTTAGACTCTAGGAGCTTCTCTATACTGTCGATATTCTCAGAGGTCCCTACAGGAAACAGAAGGTCAGCCTCCTTCACACGTTGATGAAGCCGCTTAAACTGGGACTGAATACTGGCTTTTCGCGTTGCCTGAACTGACTGACTGCTTTTGGTTTGGAACGAGGACTTCGAACTCACGCTCGTTTCTTTTGCCCCGATACTACTTCCCAATTCACCTCCTACGGACTCTTCTTGGGTGCGTCCTTCTTGGATTTGTTCGGTCAGCTCTCCTTCTCTAGAGACAAGAAGGCTAAGAACGCTAATCTCGTCAAGGTAGACAAACTCCATAAAAGGCGAATTCTTAATGGCCCGAGCTTTCTTCCGCATTATCCATGCCCAAAGTCGTTTCACCCAGTTTGGTACTATTTTCATGTTAGATTCCCCCATTTGATGACTGTGATCTATTACGCAAACGCTCAAAAGCTCCAGCTAGGTCTTCGACGCGAAGTGATCCTCGACGATCGGTAGCAGCCAGTAGAGCTGCCTCAGTCCATATTGAGGCAATTCGTGCAGCAGACCAGCCGTCAGTACGCTCTGCGATCGTTTCTAGCGGCATAGAGCTGGGATCTACAACATTAAGACGCTTCATTGACACTTTTAGGATCTGAAGCCGATCATTTGCTGTTGGCATTGGAAATTCAATCTCCCAATCGAATCGGCCCGGTCGACGTAGCGCCGGGTCGATATCGTCAGGACGATTCGTTGCAGCAATGACAATTATGTTGGAGCTCTTCTCCTCGAATCCGTCCATGAGTGTCAGTAGCTGGGCGACAACTCGCTTAGAAGATTCGTGCGATTCTCCACTCCGCTTTTCTGCGAGACTGTCGATCTCGTCGAAAAACACGACGGCGCGAGGCTTGGCGGCGGCGTCCTCAAATAATGTTCGCAAGTTCCCTTCGCTGTCGCCAACCCATTTGCTGACAATCTCGGGACCGCTGATTGAGTAGAAGGCAGCTTTGGATTGATCGGCGATGATTCTAGCAAGATGAGTTTTGCCTGTTCCTGGTGGCCCTGTGAACAGAACTCCTTTGATGGGCTTGGCTCGAATACTAGCTAGTTCCTCAGCTCTGAGTAGTGGAGTTTCGATCAATTCGCGTGCTCGCGCAATCACATCTGGATAGCCGCCAAAGTCGTCAAAGGTAAGCTTCTTGCCTTGTGACTTCCATAGGTATCTGTCCGGTTTCATGTCTGTTGAGTTCACGTCACGCGGATGGAGTGGCGTATCGGCGATGACTTCATGGACACCACTCTCGTCATAGGTAACGGTTTGACCGACGACAGTCTCCTTCGGCTTTTTGTTAGGTATGAGATGGAATGAGTATCCGTCCTCGATAAGTAGTTGCTTGTTGATTATTTTGCGAATGACACCGATTTTTTTCTCTTCTATCCACATGGATGGGTCAGCCACACGGAATTCGTTGCCGCTGATCAGAATTACTTCACCAGGGTGTAGAGCGACGTCGTTCTCGCTTGTCATGAAACCAGAATTTCCGTTCGGAAAGCGGAAATTAACCCTCATACTGTCACTTGAAATAGAGGTAATCATTGCTAGTTGGCCTGAGAATCCATCGCTGTACTTGAACGACTCTGTCATATTTCTTATTTTAGCATCTAGTGAACGTAGTTGAAGTGACGTTTGGTTGAGCGAGTGTTTTGCACACGACCATTGTTAGACTGGTCTAGTCCGCAGCCGTACAATCGGTTTCTGTTTACTCGTTACTGTGTCATAATTGATTCAATTTTCACAGCTAAAATGTCTCACAATTCGGAAATGCAACGTCCGAGCAGTGATGGCGACCAATTGTGTATTGCATCTGCTCGCACTGCGTATCCAACTGAGCTGGCGTTACCATTTTGTGCAGAATGCCTATGGCCAGCAAAGATCCCTACAACTTTCCATATCTCGGAGGGCTCTCGTGAAATAACGGGACTTCCCGAGCATCCAGAAACGCCTGGTTCGCTCAGTTCGTAGAATGAGTGTCCTCGTATCGCGAATAACGGGATATCTTGCATCCTTCTGCGGATATATCCCTGAAGGTAGACTAGGTCAGGTCTGAGTGCGATGACCCCGTCCTTCTCAAGCTCTTGCGCGGTCTCTTCGGGATATGACCATTGCCTGTATTCGAACGACGACCCCTCCCAAGTGTCTGATATGCGCATAATTGATGGATAATTTATCGACGGTATTCGTAGTACGGCGACATCCTCGGAGGGGTGAGTTTCTTGGTCGCTTACTCGATGAACATGCCAGCCATCATCGTCGGCTGTAAGTACTGCTAAATGATTGCCCGTGTCAACACCCAAGAGGTGAGCATTTGTGAGGGCAATTCCATCAGATCCCACAAGAAAACATGTGCCATGGAACCTCTTGAGGCTGTAGATTTCACCCTCTTTGGAGACTTCGACAAGCGGAAGAACATAATCCCGGATCGGTCGACTGCTATCACTCATGCGTATATTCTAGCATTCTTTGTAAGTAAAAAACCACCACCCCGATGTAGAAGCAGGCTTTATCTAAATGACTCAGTAACGTCGTAGGCTATGTTAAAAATCTTCCTACATTCTTTTTGGAGTGCTCTATTTTATGATATTGACGTTAAGTCAACCATATGTTTAAATAAGTATACCGAAATGTCTATAAATCGATTGTAGCTATCTCGGTCGCCTTAATTGAGCGCCCCCACACCCTTTGGATAAGGAATGCAGGTAAGGAGCTTGATTATGGCGCCACGGACAGTTGGCCTAAGTTGGCCTTCTATAGTTGCCACTGCTGCAGGCTGGTCAATAGCAGTCACGCTACTAACGATGTCGGTCGTACGTCTAGTTGCTCCCGGATACGAACTTATAGGTTTGTGCCTCTTCGGTGCCGCATTTGCTTTTTGCACCTGGATCGCCGGGATGCTGACAGCAAGTATCGTACTTCAAGTGGAGCGCGACCGCGAGAATGCGGAATATCTTCGCATGTTGGAGCAAGAGCTTGACTAGGCCTAAGGTCTGAACTTACCTAGGCTAGGTGACCACTCAGTCCGTATTCCACTTCGTGTGGAATTCGGGCTATTTCTTTATCTCAAATGTAGATATTTCGGTCACTGTTAGAGGATTGCCTCACTCCACTCATTCCGGCGTGAAGGAGGGTCAACCCCATCGACTCCCTACCGCTCATTCGAATATAGATTTATTCATCTTTTCATGCTTATATATCCTCAAGGAGTACATATTGCCATGCAAAGGCAACGAACTAACTTAAAGAAACTATCACCCACTAATGACAATCAAGTCCGAATCACTGATGTAGAACGTAACTAACCTAGCCGTTGCATGTCATCACGGCTACCGTGGTTCTAATGAGCGTTTGTCTGATTTCACAATAGTCGCGATTGTTCTACAAACAGAGTACACATAAAACGGAGGCACACTATGACCAAACCCGAATATCAAATACGTGACGAAGAACGTTTAGAACGGCACCGTAAACGTAGTCAAGTGGCACGAGCGAATCGTAACCTCCGCTCCATTGCGCGAGCACACCTCGCCATTTCTAGTTGCATACCGGAGTCAGACGAGCTCGACCAACTACCATCACTACCTGTGTCTGCTGTCGATCCAGCTGACGAAGCAACGAGTCCTCCGTCTCCTGATGACCAACGAACTACGCCCTCTACGATGCGACAAGCTCCGCAGGCTGACGGATCAGACGTCTACGCCTTCGAGGGCGGCCATCCATTTGCCCTGATCACCGATCACGGCTACCTCGCCTACCGCATCCCGGTGGAACACGACCACATCCTGATGATTCCAGGTAATACCGACTACCTGTACAGCAGCGCAGGAGTCCGTATGCCTGCCTGGCGTGTCACCTTGTCTTCGGAACAGAAGAAGTTACTTTCAGTGTTCGAAAGCGCTCGTGACGTCGTTTCAGACGAACTGGACGTAATGGAGCAGAGCGACCGGCACGGCAACGCCACCTAAACCTGCAGCTCATCCCACTTTTCGAGCATCCGCCTTGTCTGGACAGTTAAGTTTGAATGCCATCCACTTGCCTCCGCCAAAGCAAAGGCTCGGACCTCGGACTTCGGTCCAGGTCAGAGCCTTTACTGTTTTCGGAGTCACACTGCTCGGGTAGTGGGCATCAGAACCGCACGGTGAATACCACGTGGCGATGCTCTCGGTCCGCGCGCTGGAAAAAGTCCGCCACTTCCTGAAGCCAGCCCCAGGCGTACCCGCGCTCGTCGGAGCCGTATTCCGGGTTGCGGTCGTCGAGCGGCATCGCGTCGTAGCGCACGCCGAACTCGGATTCGGTGATTTCCGCCAGGTACGAGGAGACTTCGGCGACCCGATCGGGTGCGAGGTAGGTGACGAGTTGGTCGTCGGTGTCGGTGTTGAGATCTTCGTCCCCCAAGATCACGCCGTAGGCCGGCCAGTTCTCGGACACGCGCTCGTACCCCGTGCTGGAGAGGGCGCACAGGATCGGATCCCACGCCTTGTCCGTGTCGCACGAGAACTCGGATCGGCCCGTCTCCTCGATGTCCTCGACCACAGCGCCGAGTTTGTCGTCGTCGCCGCGCGCGTCCAGAAGTTCCGCTGCCACGCTGTCTGACAGCGCGAAATGCACCCCAAGTTCCATGGCGTGATGCTAACGGCTGACCTTGCCGGCGTCCCGCCGTCACTACGGGACGAATCGCCTCAGGTAACGATCCTGCTCTGCCTCCGACCGAAGTTACCCATGGTGGGCCGGCTGTCGTACATACTTCATCGGTGATTCCGACAAAACGGACCGGCCTTTCTGTTGTATCGCTGGTGATCCTCGTCGTCGCGGGGTTGCTGGTCGCAGCCCCTGCCAGTAGCGCCGCGCCGCCGCCTGACTGGAAATACACAATGGTGGCGTTCAGCAATGCCAGCGACCGTGACATGGATGTCTACGAGTCGGCCGACGGCACCGGCTTTCAGCTCGTCCAGCAGTCGGCGTACAGGCCGCCGTCTGGGCTCGTGCGTGATCCGAGCATCTTCCGGAACACGGACGGGTTGTACTACCTCACCTACGCGACGGGTGGTGGGGCGAACATCGGGTTTGCACGCAGCAGCGACCGCATCAACTGGACGCCGCTGGGGAACTATCCGGTTCCGTTTTGCTGCGCCTTGATGCCTGGTACGGGAGATGGCACCGGTTCTGCGAGCCCCCCGGGCTTCTCGGGTTCGGCTGGTTTCAGCGACGGACCGTCGCTGTCACCATTCGTCACCAAGGCCTGGGCGCCTGAATGGTTTGTGGACGGCGATCGCGTCAACGTCATCCTGTCGATGTCGACCGGTGGAGGATTTGTGCCGTATCTGATGACGGCGTTGGAACCGTCGCTCCGGTTGTGGAGCCCGCCTGTTCCGCTCGCCGGGATCGGTGCGGACCACATCGACACCACCGTGGTCAAAGTCGGATCGACCTATCATGCGTTCACCAAGAACGAGACGAGGAAGGTCGTCGAGCATGCGGTCGCTCCTTCGGTGACGGGACCTTATTCGTTTGTCCCGCCCGGGAATTGGGGTTCGCTTGTCGAAGGTCCGGCCGTGGTTCAGTTGCCGAGCGGCGACTGGCGGATCTATCTCGACGCCTATACCGAAGGAAAGTATCTCTACTCCGACAGCACGGACGGGCTGAACACCTGGTCTCCTGTGCAAGAGGTTCCTGGGGTGTCCGGGACTGCACGGCATCTCGGCATCATGAGAGAACCGGCATAACATTCGACCCTGAGTTGGTAGGGCTCTGATCAAGGACTCCGGTCTTGGTCAGAGCCTTTTCTCGTACTTGCGTACTACTTGTGTGCGTCGTCTGCGCCTATCAGTGATTGACAAGCTAACGATGCGATGCCCGTGGGTCCGACGATTTCGCGCCGACCATGAAGTGAGTATCTCCGCGGGAGCTGTGCAGCGTTGCGCTCCCAGGCCCCGCTTGGGCGCCGTACTTCACGATTGATTGCCAGGTAATGCCTGTTAGTTTCATATTCAAGTACGCACACTGGCTTGATGCCCGCACTTTCTGCCTTCAGCTGCTCTGAGGCCCGCGGGATGCGGGTCGAATCCGATTTGCCGCACTGTTTCTGAGGGGTCTTCTCGTCCGTAAACGGTGACCTTGCTCATAGTGGGACCTAGGTCCTTTTCGCTGCTGATAAGCCTGTCGATATATATCTGTTACCGAAAGTTCACCCTAAATCCAAGATGGGGGAGATGGCGCACTGGCGGGCAAACAGGACGATTGGTACCGTCCGGTAACTAATTCAGTTAGTTGTCGGCTACCGCTCTGGTTGCTGTGTCACGTGGAGGAGCAGTTCATGTCGATCGAATCGCAAAACGGCATATCCCATCGTCGATCGAGGGCCGCAGTGGGGCTCGCGGCGTGTGCGGTTGCCGCGCTGTCGTCTGGTGTGGTCTTCGCAGGGAGCGCATCGGCAACGCCGACGGCGTTGGTGGACAAATTTGCGAGCACGGTCACCGATGACGGCTGGTCGTTGGATCTTGCCGCCACGAAACTGTCGGCGAACCCGGTGCCGAATCTGGCGACGACGGCGTTCACCCGTGAGGGGTTCGTGTCGGCGAAGGTGACCGGCACGATCGGCGGTCAGGGTGATTCGGCAGTGAAGACCGGTTATGTCGAGCAGGGATTGCAGATCGGCTGCCAGATCGATGTTTCCTCCGGACTTGGCTTGGGGCTTGGCTTTTCGCTCGGTCCGTCTGTCGGTGTGAGTATTTCGGGTGTCCCGTCGGCGAACGTGGGTGTGAATGCGTCGGTGAATCCGAGTATTCAGTCGACGATTGCGCCGGGCACGATCACGACGATTCCGTTGGGGAAGAAGGATCTCGAGTCGTCGAAGGCGTCGATCACCGCGGAGAACGTGCACGTGAAGGTTGATGCGTGCATGGGGCCGGTGACGATCCGCTCGTACGCACAACTCTCGGTGTCGACGGCGACGTCCGACAACTCGTTGTTCGTGTACTCCGATCCCACCTGGCTCTGACCCTCGCAGACTTCGCCGGCGCTGCTGGCGAGTAATTCCTGATCCGTCCCGTCCCGGGGTGGTTACTCATCACGCTCACAAAGGAGAAATCATGAAGATTCGTACCTTGGCCACTGCCGGAACCCTCACCGCAGGTATCGCCCTGATCGGTGTTCTCGGCGCCGGCGTGGCATCTGCTGCAACTCCGATCGTGCAACCGGAACATGGCCGGATCGGACTTTCACTTTCGAATGCCGAAACGGCGGCGCTGGCGGCGAGCCCGATTCCTGATGCGATTGCGAACATCGTTCCAGGTTCGCTGAGGGGGGTCTGGTTGGCGCCTGGTTCCGCGATAACTGTTACCGATGGCAAGGTCGACGCCCTCGAAGGAGCTGTGCTCGGTGAAGCAGCCGCGCGTGGTGGGCATGCCAATGTCTTTGTCTCCGACCCGAATCACCCCGCCAGTGAGGGGCACATAGTGCTGACGGAGCAGTACTGGAACTGATAACACGCCCAGTACCGGCGACTCGTTGTCCCCGCTCTCCCATCCTGTTTGGAGTTCCAGCCATGACCGTCAACAACGCCGAACGTCGCAGTGTCCAACCGGAACCCGCTGCCGTCGATAGCAAAGACGTTGCAGACGTTGATGACTGGGATCCGGAGAGTGAACTCAGTCCACTCTCCAAGGCTGTGATCGCTACGGCAGTCGGACTGGGGTTGCTGATCGCGGCATTCGCGGTGATCGGGAAGCTTGCCGGCTGGGCGAACGACTACGGGACGGTCCTGGTTTACCTGGCGTTCTTCTTGTGGATGTCGATCTCCGGACGGTTGTTCTGGTGGGGCGCAGACAAACTCATCGCGCTACTCCGAACGAAGAAGAGTGACAATCGTGGTGCGCACCGGTGAAGTCCGGTAGACGACTTCGCCGGACTCTCGCGGGAGTGCTTGCCGCTGGGGCGCTGTTGACCGGAGCGGCCGGAGCGATCGGTGCGGGAATTGCACTCTCCGCCGCTCCGGCGAACGCGACGCCGGAAGAAGACTGCGCGGCGGTGCGGGCACGTGATCATCAGATCTACCTGAATCTCATCGCCTCACTGCCACCTGGCGCACCCATCCCGCCAGAGATCATCAACCCGTGCCTGAGCGCGCCGTCCACGACGGCGACAGCTGCGCCGACGACCACCGTCGGGCTCCCCGGTGCACAGGCTCCAGGCGGTGGCCCGAATGTCGGGGCCAATGCTCCGACGAACTTTCCCACCTACAACGGCACCCCCATCGTCCCTGTGCCGACGATCGAGGTTCCGCCCATTGCTTCCGAGTCCCCGGCCTCGGAAACTGGTGTCGGTGCATTCCCCAATGCATCGGCATCAGCGGTTCCCTCACCCACACCCACCCCGGGTGAGGGAACCACCACCGATCGTGGTCCCGGACCGATCCCCGCGGATTCGGATTCGAATATCGCACCGGCTCAAACGGTTCCGGTCCCGGCAGCAGATGTTTCCACCGCCGGGGAGGACTCGGGCCGTGACCGGTATCTCGAACTCACCCTGATCGGCGCTGCGGCGTTCACCGCCGCGGGTATCGGAGTGCGCGGGCGGCCGGGACCTTTCAGCCCCCGCACGCCCGAATCAGTACTCTCCCAGGCGGTCGGGACTGCCGCGTCGCCGTTGACTGCGTACGCACCTGGCGGACAGTCCTCGTTGCGGGTGTTCGATCCGATCACCGGCGGAAGCCGGTTCTTCTTCCTGATCCACGACGAAACGTCGTCGCACGAATCCGTGATTCCGGTGGCGGTGCCGCCCGGCGGTCACATGAGCGTCAACCAAGACGGCACGGTCACGGTCTTCGACGCCGACGGAAACCCGGTCTCGACAATCGATGCCCCGTGGGCCTACGACGCCAACGGCACACCCATTCCGACGCACTATGAGATCCGGGACGGGCAACTCGTCCAGGTCGTCGACACCACGGGTATCGAGAACGTGCTGTATCCGATTTTGGCGGACCCGCAGGATCGCACACAGAGCGGCAAGAAATCGCCTGCACCGGCGCGCCCGACCAAGATCTCCGGTGAGGACGACGGCACCCGCTCAGATGACGGTCCACATTGGAACGAGACACCGCAGGTCGAAGGCCACAAGGCCCCCAATCCACCAGTCCAGAAACCGATACCCACTCAACCACCGGTCCCACCCGCGGTCGAGCCCGAACCACAAGTCCCTGAGCAGGCTCCGGCGCAAGTGCCGGAGCAGATCCCGCAGCGGTCGCCGGCCGAGGACATCAGCGGAGACATCGGCGGGGACGGACCAGGTGCCGGGACATCCCCATCCATCGACCCAGCGCCCGCTACACCGAACGAAACCGACACACCCCAAGCAGAATTGGCAGGAATTCCGATCATCGGCGGCATCTTCAGTGCAGCCGAAGCCGGGCTCATGCTCACCGCTGGAATCGCAGCTTTG
>NZ_LVCT01000589.1:0-26168 GCF_001647205.1 Rhodococcus sp. EPR-134 | reverse complement strand
GATCTCGCCGAAGTGCTCGTGAAGGCTATGGCCCTGCTTTCTCCGCAGGATCAGGCACTTCTTCGCACTGTCCTTTCTCCGTTCGTGAAGCTGCCCCCAGCGCATGAGCAGGACACTCCCGGCCACGCCCAGCCCGGGCCGGCCGGACCTGCCGCGAAGCCGCCGCCTCGGAGGCCCACGCCGCGGCCTGTACCGCGTCTGCCTGGTGATCACGATCCGACCCAGCCGCAAGATCCCTCCAGCGAGCCGGATTCAGGCGATCCGGCAACACCGTCGGATCCGGGTTTCGAACCACCAGTAGACCCCGGCACCACCGCACCTGGATTAGTTGACCCCGAACAACCTTCGGCTCCCGAACCTGGCGAGCAACCGGCCGTCGATCCGGTCAACCCAGGCCACATTCCGGTCGATCCCGAGACTCCCGGTGCGCCGACCCAGCCCGGACCCCCGGAGTTCGACCCCTTTGATCCCGACCCGAGCACGATCGCCGATCCGACGGTCCGCCCAGATCCCACCGAACGTTCATCCGTCGAGCGGGTACTAGCGTCGAACTTCATTCACGCGGTGCAAGAAGTCGTAGATTCACTCACCGATGGTGCCGAGACAAGTCCAGAATCACCTCCGCAGCAGTCATCTGATTCGGGTGAGGCTGCACCCGAGGATTCTCGCTTGGATTCCGAAGGCAACCCGCTGACGGCCGCTGACTTAGCTCAATTGTATGCGTCGCTGCGTCGAAAAACGCCGACAAATGTGATCCGCGACATAGTTAACCTCGATCACGAAGGTGGCGGACCGGACCCGGTTCTTCCCGGGCTCACATTGCCCGACGTCCTCGAGGCGGATCACACCGTACCGATGAGGGTCATATTCGACATGCCTGGCTTTACGCAGTTGACCTTCGAGCAGCAAATTCAAGTATTGAACTACGTCGATAACTTCCTGGGTTTGAGCCCGACTGCGAATACGTCAAAGGGCGCCAAGAGTTGGGCAGACTGGTGGGGCTATGTGAAGGGCGGAATCCCGGTTTCCCCTGAATTCCGGGATGCTATGATCGAAATCGAAACTCATCTTACTGAGGAAATTCGTCAAATGATATCTAGTATATTGAATGGAGGTCAGTAGTGGATCTGGTCAAGATTTCGCGGTATATCGACTCGCCCGTGCTTGTGGAGATTGACGACTTGACACCACTTGAACGTACGGCGCTTCCGAATTATTGGTTGGATGCGCTAAATGGTGACCTTGCAGCTCGAATTTCGGGGATATTGGACCAATGGGATGTATTTGGGCGACCGATATTGGGCGACACTTACAGAAACATTAAAGAGAATCTATCTGATGTTCGGTTGCTCAGGTCTGAAAATAGGTTTTTTCTTCTATATAAAATTAAAATGGCAGACGGGACCGATCTCTACTATTTGGGTACGCCACCGGTAGTGGATGGTGATGAACTTCCAGGGTATTGGAATAAATTTCCCCCCAGTCTAAAGAATTTCTATTCAAATTTGCACAACGGTTGGTACTATATTGCCGGTAAGACTGTCGGGCCACTGCCTCTTGAAGATATGTTTCGAATTGACAGCTTTGAATGGTCTATTCTGTACGGGCTGTCCCCTGAAGAGTACCCAGATCCGGCTCGTTGCATCGCGACATTCAGATCGGGCGGCGGCGGTTATCTTTGCTTGTACTTTGGTGAGGAATCGACAAGGGGTGTTGTGTGGTCATCGACGGAACCCCCTGAATTGGTCGATTACTCCACTTACCTTGATATCTGGACCAACGTCGGACTCGGTGCCTAGAGCCTGCGCCTTGGATATCCAGACTGGAGACAGTCTAAGAAATTTGTGTGCGGTCTTGCCCCACGTGGCACGTGCCTGGGATCCAGTCTCCCAAGAGCAGATGATCAATTTGTCTGACCAAAAGGGATCTCGAGGTCATGATCGGTTTCGGGGGGTACCTCACGCATCGACTCGTTTTCCTGCACCATTGCCGACGAATGGCTGATTGCGCTGGCGTTCAGGGTCGTACAGGGGCTGGCCGATATCTGGGACTCTCGCGTCACCGTGCTCTACCACCGGACCGAATCATCGCCTCAGCGCAAGGTACCCGGCGACGCGATCGTGGGCAGTTCGGGCTCGGTGGAGCATCGGCGACTACCGGCACCTTCAGAATCGGTCGAAAGGTGAGGTGGAGGTGGGATGGGAAACATACTTCCATTCAGGAGTTACGTTCGATCGCAGCAAACTCCCCCAATCTGCGGTGGTAGAGGAGCTGCCCACTGGCACGTTGATTCGGTTGGGGGACAAGCCAATGGAGGTCGCTGCCGCCGACATCGTGGCGGTGCGGGCGGCGTTGGGTTACCCGGTGTAGCGCCAGAGCCTGTCCAATTGGTCGATCGTCTTCGAGCAGGAGTGACGTTGTCTGCTTCATCTTTACGTCGCGATCCGGCGTCCGGATTGACCTTGAAAGTCATGGCGCGAAAGGGGCCGCCGGAAGCCGAATCGGTCACCGCAGTGCTGGCAGCGCGGTCGCAGCAGTTCCTTCGAGAGCTTGACCCAGTCTTTGACGTCGACATGTATCGCTCCGTGAGGAATGGCCTTCCCGACGGCGTTACGGTCGAGCAGGCGCTTGCATCGAATGGTGGACGGATCCTCACGCTTCAGGCAGAGAACTCCCTCGAGGCCGCAATGATCGAGAGCAGAAAGTCTCCTGATGCCGCAGGCGGGATTTACCCACTCTCCTTCGGGCATCAACTCAGGTTGTTCATCGACAACGGAAACATCGAAATTCTCATCGGATTCGGGGGTACGGCGGGAGCAGGTTCCTTACTTTGCACGTTCATCTGGCCGTACCCAGGGGGCTTCGCCGATGAATCTCTGATCTCACTGTCATTGAAACTCGTCCAGGGCATGGCCGATATCTGGGACGCTCACACAGCCGTGCTCTACCGGGATGCGGAACTCACACCTCAGTACAACGTGCCCGGCGACGCAACGGTGGGCAGTTGCACCTACTTCGGCCCTGAGATGCCGATCAACGAAACGCAGATCCCACCCACTGTCGAAGCTTTTCCGTACAAGAAAGGAACGATCGTCATCCAGCGTGATCCACGCGCCCCGTTGGTTGCCGACGATATCCGAAGCATCCGCGCAGCAGTCGGCCTGCCGGCCGAACGACCGGAGGTTCGCCTACCGAAAGGCTCGCGTCGGCTGTGACACCAGAAGTTACGGCCAAGCTCACGTCCGCAGGTGATGGTGTTCTTAAGAACAAGCTGCTCAGATAATGGAGGATGCGTTCGACGAGGTCATCGGGATGGAGAACATCAACATCATCGTATTTGGAGGGGAGTGAAAGTGCCTACGTCATCACTGCGCCGCAATCCTACGGCGGGCTTGACAGTGAAGGTCATTCCACGAAAGGGTTCGCCTGAAAGCGAGGCCGTCACGGCCGCGCTCGTTGCACGTTCGCTACGATTGCTTCGCGACATCGATCCTGTCTTCGACGTCGACTTGTACCAAACAGTAGGCGATGCACTCCCCGACGGCGCCGGAGTCGAGCAGGCCTTGGCGTCGAATCTCCGTCAGATCCTTGTACCTCCGACGGAAAAATCGATCGAAGCCGCATTGATCGAGCGCAGACGATCCCCCGATGCCACCGGCGGTATGTATCCCCTCTCATTGGGACGACATATGACCCTGTATTCACCCGCTGGAGACGTCAAAGTCGTTGTCAGTTTCGGGGGCACCTCAGGGTCCGGCGCATTCGCATGTGCCTTTGCCGACGAATCACTGATTTCGCTGGCATTGAAGCTCGTACAGGGACTAGCCGACATCTGGGACTCGCGTGTCACCGTGCTCTACCGCCGAACCGAATCATCGCCTCAGCGCAACGTACCGGGTGACGCAATCGTGGGCAGTTGCACCTACTTCGGTCCTGAGTTGCCGATCAAGGAAACGCAGCTCCCGCCCAGCGTGGAGGCATTTCCCTACCATGACGGCACAATCGTCATCCAGAAGAATCTGTCCACGCCGTTAACCGTCGAGGACATCCGAAGCATCCGCGCAGCAGCAGGACTGCCGACCGAACGACCGGAGATTCCTCTACCCAAAGGTTTCAGACGGCTGTGAGCCCTACGTTGGGCGCACTCGGGGCTGCCTGCAGGTAGGGATGGCGCGGACCGACCAGCCTGCCCGCAATTACCGCGCCGCGATCCCGATCCGGCTACGCACCAGCTGATCGACGCTCCGGGTGGAGTGCCACCGCGCGGCATACCCGCCATCGACGGTACCGTTCCACCTGCCGAGCATGATCAACCCTCTGTTCCGTCCGTGAATGAACCTGCACGCCCGGATCCCGCGATTCCGGAACCCTCGCAGATAGTGCTTGATACTGAGGGATGATGTCCGGACTGCCAGGTAGGCCGGGGCTAATTGTGCGGATGATTCGTGGGTCGGTAGTGAGGCGGTCAGCGGAGACCATACCGTTTTCGAAGGCGGGCGGCCGGCTGCGGCCTTTGTCTATGGCGTCGAACCCTTCGGCGATCCAGTCGATGTGGGAGATTCCGGCGCGGTCGAAGGCGCTGGGAGGTGCATCACATACTTCCCCGAAAGTACGGAGGTACGAATGAATTCTGGAATCTAGTTCCCCTGCCCACTTCTATACATGCACTCTTCACTCGATGGTGGGAATTTTATGCCGATATCTATAACTGATGCGCTGGAGTCCTATCCCGACATCCAGCGGGTCCTAGTCCCGACGCATCCAGGCCGATCATTCGACGTCTACAACACATACGACCCGCCGGCAGAGGCTGAAGAGGTGTCTCAGTATTGGAACCTAGATACCCTGCCGAGAGATCTCTTCGATTTATGGAGAAGCGCGAGAGAATGCAGACTTCACCACGATAGGGGCTTAGGAAAGGACGGAATAACACTCCTTTCTCCGCCTAAAGCTCGAGAAGTTACGGAACGCGAGCTGGAATTCTGGGATGACGAGGATGGGCGCTTCTTGAAGAGTGACATAATAATCGGCACAATGGTGGTCGAGCCAGATTTCATTGTATTCGACACAAGAAAAAACGACTTCAATGTTCTGTTAGCTTCAACTCTCGACGGACGTGAGGACTGGCCTATCGTGGGGCGGAACATTTCCGACTTCTTGCTGCGTTATCGTGATTTACCTGGAGAAAGCCACTGGCAGCGCTCGATCGTTTGATACACCGGAGAGCGAAGTTGGCTTCCATCCTCGAGGGAATCGATGGCTTGGCCATGTCGACCCCGAGGAAGGGGCGCGGTTCTGCATGGGAGCGGGTGTTGAAGTCTGCGGCGAGCAACCTTGGCCCAGAGTGGGTTGTGGCACGATCTGGCACTCAGGCGGAGTTGATCCATCTACCAGTGCGATGGTGGTTCAATTCCATTGGGTTTGGATCCCAAACCGAATCGGGAAGAGCTGACCTTCAGTCATGCGCCCCTGATGAGAGAATTCACGCCGGGCACTATCACCTTTCGACAGAGTTCATATCAACCTGGTCCCACAGATTCTGAACCACCGAATATTCAGATGGACATCTTCGATACCCGCGGTGCTGCGGAGATCGTGCGCTGGTGGGTCCGTCCACCAAGTTCTTTGCTGCAGCGCCGCTTCCCCGACTCGGTAGCTGCAGCCGAGCAGGCTTATGCCGACCGCAAGGAAGAGCCTTGCCGGGATTGGATGATTTCGGCTGGACTGCGGGTGATAGCTGACACCGGTTCGCCAATCGAGGTCATCGACAGCGTCCTCTGGGAGTTGGCTCGCCGTGACGTCGGTGGCCACGTCCAAAGTTTCTGGCGAGAATTTCGCGCGGTCGCGGAAAACAGAGACCGACTAGCGACATTGCAGTGGCTGGACGAAGAACGACGTCGTTCTGTAGAGGATGCATACGGGCTTCGGGATTCTGCGTTTGCCGATGTGATTTTCCGTACTGAGGACTCGTAGCCGAGGGAAGTAGGCGTGAGGGAGTGGAATCGGATGGATCGCGCGCCGCGTCGGAGAACCGCTGGCGGTGCGCACAGTCGCTCCTTTTCGTCTACCAAATAATACGAATGGTCCTTTATGGCAAGCATGCACATGAGCGATGACAAGCCTAAGTCGCCGAAATCGGTCACTGAGGTCCTGGAGTCCCTGGGAATGGACCGGGATCAGTTGCGGGAGATGGCGATAGATGCGATCGCAGACCTGACTCCGAAAAAGGGGAGAGGCGCTGCGTGGGAGAAGGTGTTGGGAGCGGCGGTTAAGAAGCTCGGGCCGAACTGGACGATCATCGGGAGCGGGTTGCGAGCCAAGCTGCTGCACACTCCGGTGCGATGGTTTTTCGACACCGTCGGGATCGATCCGATTCCCAACCGTGAGAAACTGACGATTACTCACCTACCACTCATCGAACCCCTCGATCCCGGAACACTCACTGAGTGGCAGGACCACTACGACAGCAGGCATAGCGGACACGACTACCATGGCCGCCAGATTGATATCTTTGATACCGTCTCCGCTGCCGAGCTAGTGATCTGGTGGGCTGAGGGGCCAGCATCCGACCTGTTCGACGCACGATCGATGGAGGCACTCACCCCACTCCGTAAGAAGCAGTACCTTGAGCGCAATCAGTCGGGTCCAGCACGCTGGACAATCTTGGCGGGGCTGCGTGTGATCACTGACACCGGTTCACCGCTCGAGGTTATCGACAACGCGATTGAATACTTCCGCGGCCGGGCTGCCGACCCGGCAGGTCCACTTGTCATGTTCTGGGAACAGTTTCGTGAGGTCGCTGCTGCCGGTGATCGAGAGAGGACACTGCGGTGGCTCGACGAGCATCGACGTGCCACGGTACGTGAGCACTGCGCGCTACCGGCGGTGTTCGCCGACGTTCTCGAAGACCTGGGCAACGGCTAGCCATGTGAGTACAAGAATCTCGAATTTACTTCGACCACAACACTTCAAGAGGAGAAATCAATGGACCACTGGGTCGTCGTCCCGGAACAGCCAGGGTTTGTCGGGGATCGCACAGTTGTCGATACCGCAACCTCGCCGCCGACCGTGGAGAGGGCGCACTTCGTGTTGACCCGGCAACCTACCGACGGACTGATCGGTGCCGGCCCGCTGGTGTTGGTGGACCGTGAGACCGCGGAAGCGTTCGAGGACAACGTCTTCGGTGAAGTGTCCCTTCATCCGGCGGACCTCGATACGGACCCGGCGTCGGGGTTGTTGCGGGTTCCCGACTTCGTGTGGTGTCAGGTGCATGGGCAAGCGGGGATGCTCGATATCGGCCTCACCGAGGACGGCCGCCTGGTGATGTCGGGGCAAGCGTTGTTGGTGTTCCACTCTTTCGGTGGCGGCATCGACAACGCCACCATCTCCGAATGGCTCGGCTGAACCAACTTGCCCTACATATGCTTTGCCGTGGTGAAACTATGTCATGGCATGCCTTGAGCGCAGCGCGCTCCCCCAAGCCGCCGTGATCGAGGAACTACCCACTGACACTTTGATCCGGTTGGGAGACAAGCCTATGCACGTCCATGCCGCCGACATCGTGGCAGTGCGCGCAGTGTCGGGCTATGGAGATCAGGTCGGATTGGAAAGGACGGGGCGATGAGCATAGTCGGGCGATGGCCGACCGTGATCGGATATTGGGGCACGCGGGTGCAGTCGAGTCAGGAAGTGGCGCAGACGATGCGGGCCTTCCTCGACGATCTGGAAGAGATCGACCCGGAGTTGGCGTTGCCGTGGGTGTACACCAAAAAACTGGACAAAGGCCCCGCGGATCTCAGTGTGGACGGGTTGGTGAAAATCTTCGAGCATTCCCGCTCGAAGGAGATGGGGTATTCGGACACCCCCGGACCGGGGTACAGCATCGGTTTGTCGCCCGAGGACGGGACCGCGCGGCGGATTATCGCCGGGGTCGGCGGCTTAGAAACCAGCGCCCCCAACAGTGTCCGGGTGTCGTTGCCGACGGAGACGCAGCTCACCGACAGCACCCGGCAGCTGCTCGGCCCTGACATCGGAGACGCGATCATGAAAGTTATCGTCAAGCATTGGAAACCGGATCGAGCTCGGTGGAGCATCGGCGACTACATAGATCTTCAGAAGCGGTCGAAAGCTGAGGTCGAGGTGGGATGGGAAACATACTTCCATTCAGGAGTTACGTTCGATCGCAGCGCGCTGCCCCAATCTGCGGTGGTAGAGGAACTGCCCACTGGCACGTTGATTCGGTTGGGGGACAAGCCTATGCAGGTCGCTGCCGCCGACATCGTGGCGGTGCGGGCGGCGTTGGGTTATCCGGTGTAGGCCACGCAACGGGTCCGGAGTTCACCATTGCATCAGACGTCGAGAAATGTGTTAACCGGATGGCCTGCTTCGCCTTTCGATAGTATTGCCAGATGGCACCCCGAGCCGACTTGCTCGCGTGGCTCCTCGATTCGGATCCGGCGATTCGGTGGCAGGTGGAGCGCGACCTGCTGAACGAAGCGCCCACTGTGTGGGCGGCGACGCGCGCGTCGATCGCTACCAAAGGATTTGGTGCACGCCTGCTTTCATTGCAGGATCGAGACGGCCAATGGGCGGGTGGGGCGTTCTTCCCGGCAGAATTCGACTTCGTGGGACCCGAAGCAGCAGAAGAAGGTTCGCAACCCTGGACAGCAACTACTTGGACGCTCAACTCCTTGCGTGAGTGGGGCCTCGACGCCAGTGTTCTGCGGGAGCGTCGTACCGCAGAACTGCTCGCGGAGAACTGTCGCTGGGAGTACGAGGGCCGGCCGTACTGGGACGGTGAGGTCGATTGCTGCATCAACGCCTGGACGGTGGCAAACGGTGTGTGGCTCGACATGCGCGTTGATGAACTGGCTGATTGGTTTGTGCGGCATCAACTTCCGGATGGTGGTTGGAACTGCGAGTGGATCGAAGGTTCGACCCGATCGTCGTTCCATTCGACCCTCAATTCACTCAAAGGGCTTCTCGCGTACGAGATCGCGACCGGGGGAACAATTGAGACGCGCGCGGCTCGACGATCCGGTGAGGAATTCTTGCTGCAGCGCGGTCTGTTCCGGAGACTCTCGACCGGGGAACCGGTGGGGGACTGGATCGGCCGGTTCGCGTACCCGTTCCGGTGGCGTTACAACGTGCTCAACGCAGCCGACTACTTCCGCGAAGCGTCGTTGTCGGATGGAAATGAGCCTGATCCGCGAATGGCGGACGCGATCGAGATGATCCGGGCCGCTCGAGCCTCGGATGGGACGTGGCTCCAGGCCGGTCGCCAACCGGGGCGGGTGTGGTTCGAGGTCGACACAAAGGCGGGGGAGCCGTCGAAGTGGCTGACTTTGTCCGGCATCCGAGTGCTCGCCTGGTGGGATCAATCCTCCCCTCTAGGGTTCTGCATAACAAAAGAGTTACAGCGAAAGTCATTTCACCTTCAAAGGTTATCGAAAGGTGATCTTTGATCTTCCAGTCGAAATATCCAGTACGGATTAAGAACATATTAACGACAGGATTGCCCTCAGTGCGGTGAAGGTTAATCATCTGAACAGGTGAGAAGATGTTCGGTGAAATTACCTACCCGATTGGATAGGCGGGTCACCGACGTTGGTAATCGCATAAGGTGCTCGCGATTGTCTTGGTTAGGGAGCTAAGTCCCGAGCTGGAAACGGCATTTCTGCTCCGAAAGTGGCGCTCACCTGCGGCTACGTTCCCCATTTTGCAGGACTTAAACCACTTTCGGCGAGATTTAGTCTCGCAATTGCAGGTTGTGGAGCGTCCGCAATGTTTAGGCAAAGTCCCATCTTTTCCCAGAACAATGCTCTACTAAACGTGAAAACCGGATGTTCCCCCGATTTTGCTGAGAAGGTGCAACTATGGGGCGTAGCGTAACTGTCGCAGCGAACCGGAACATCGCGAATTGCTGCTCTAACCAATGACTTTGTTCAGGTCCGAATAATGCTCGGAGGTCGTCGATGTCGATGGAAATGGTGTTAGCCGAAGCAGTGATAGACAGTGGGGACACGGCGTGGGTGCTGATCTCCGCGGGTCTGGTTCTCTTCATGGTTCCCGGACTCGCCTTCTTCTACGCCGGTCTGGTGCGTGGTAGCAGTGCGCTCGTCATGTTGCAGCAGAACCTCGTCCCACTCGGACTCGTCTCGATTACCTGGGTCGTGTTCGGATACAGCTTCGCGTTCAGTGGAGACTGGGGTTCCGGCTTCCTCGGTGACCTCAAATTGTTCGGCTTGCAGGACATACACACAGCCGCCGCCCCGGGCTTCCACCTGATCGAAGGTGCAGTCGCGGTACCGACTCTGGCGTTCGTGGTCTATCAGATGATGTTCGCGATCATCACGCCCGCGCTGATCACCGGTGCGACCGCAAACCGGCTCAAGCCCTTGGGCTGGGCCGTTCTGCTCGTGCTGTGGTCGATCATCGTCTACCCCCCGATTGCGCACTGGCTCTTCAATCCCGAAGGCTGGTTGGCGCTCCGCGGAGCTCAGGACTGGGCCGGCGGAATTGTCGTCCACGCATCCGCCGGCGCCGCCGCCCTGGCAATCTTGCTGGTGGTCGGTAAACGTCCGGGATGGCCCAACGCCGAGGCAGTCCCGCACTCGGTGCCTCTGGCGTTGATCGGCGCAGGCATCCTGTGGTTCGGCTGGTTCGGATTCAACGCAGGCGACGGATTGGCCGCCGATGGTGTTGCGGCACAAGCCTTGATGAACACTCACATCGCCGCAGCGGGCGGTATGGTCGTCTGGCTCGTCATCGAAAGGTACACCGAGGGCAAGGCCACGGCGATCGGCGGAATCACCGGCGCGGTAGCCGGTCTCGCGACCGTCACCCCTTGCGCCGGCTTCGTCAGCACCTTCTCCGCGTTGGCGATCGGCGCGCTTGCCGGACTGGTCTGCCACTTCGCGCTCGCGCTCAAGTCGATCTTCAAGTTCGACGACGCGCTCGACGTCATCGCGGTCCACTTCATCGGCGGCATCCTCGGTTCACTCCTTCTCGGTTTGTTCGGCGAAAAAGCCATCAATTCGATCGGCCGCGACGGACTCTTCTTCGGCGGCGGGGCAGGACTACTCGGCGAGCAGGCGCTGGCGTTGATCGTCGTCATCGCTTTCTCGTTCGTGGTGACCTGGCTGATCGCCACGGGCATCGAGAAGACCATCGGTCTCAAGCTGGCCCCGAAAGACCAGGTGGACATCGACCGTCGTCAGCAAGGCATGGACGCATACCGCTACAACGCCGCATTCGTGGACGCGGGTGGTGCGCCGCAGACCAGCGGGTTCGACTCGGGGGTCCTGGTCGAGGGGGCAAAACTTGTTCCGAACCTCGGCGCCCCGAAGCACGAACTCATCACCGCGGTATTGCAGACCATCGAGTCTGAGAAGCTACGGGAGGCGCTGCTGGCCGCCGGAGCGGAGTCGATAGTCGTATCGGAAGCGCATGTCTCCGCGAGTGACTCGGCCTCGCTCAAGTTCCGCGGACAACGCAACGACGTCGTGTTCACCGAGCGGTTGCGTGTCGAGGTGCTGGTCGCCTCGGAACATGCACAGGCGGTTCTGGACGCGATCAACGAGTACTCGGGCGGCAGGAGGAGCGGTTTCGTCCAGCAAGCGGCCGAACCTCTCACCGAAGCGACGGAACAGGGGAGCTGACATGTATTCGACGACAGGGAGTTACCGCATGATCGACAAGGAGCGTTCAGAATGCATCTGACACCGCGAGAACTCGACAAGCTGACAATCCTCATGTTGGCGGATGTCGCACTGAGGCGAAAGGCAAAGGGGCTCAAACTCAATCACCCGGAGTCCGTCGCAGTTATCACTGCAGCCGCCCTGGAGGGAGCTCGGGAGGGCAAGACTCTCGAGGAGGTCATGGCCGACGCATCGCACGCCTTGACGGTCGACGACGTGATGGACGGTGTGGCGGAGATGATTCCACGTGTGCAGGTCGAGGCGGTGTTCCTCGACGGTAGCCGGCTCGTCACCGTGCACTCTCCGATCCAGTAGCCCGACCGAGATGTCAGGAGCACTCCAAGATGGCAAGCAAATCGACGAAGAAGGATTCCGGCGGCGAGAAGAAAGTACCGGTCGGCGGATACGTGTTGCGGGACGAGCCGATCGAACTCAACGAGGGCCGTCCACGTTTGAAGTTGCGAGTCCGAAACACCGGTGACCGTCCCATCCAGGTGGGTTCGCACTACCACTTCATGGAAGTCAATCGCGCGTTGTCCTTCGATCGTGAACAGTCCTTCGGCTGGCGCCTCGACATTCCCGCGGGCACGGCGGTCAGGTTCGAGCCGGGCGACGAGAAGGAAGTGACGTTGGTGCCGTTCGGCGGCAAGCAACGAGTGCAAGGCTTCAACGGACTTGTCGACGGTTGGGCGCCGACCCACGCCGCCTACCGGCCGAGGCTCCCCGGAGCCGTCCAGCGTGCCGAAGAACTCGGCTTCCTGTCCGAACCTCAAACCGACTGATTCTCGTTCACGGCGGACGAAGGAGAGCAACACCCATGACAAGCATTTCGAGACAAGAGTATTCGGGTCTGTTCGGGGTCACCACGGGTGACCAGATCAGGCTGGGTAATACCGACCTGTACATCGAGGTCGAGGAAGATCTTCGAACGATCGGCGACGAGTCGATCTACGGCGGCGGCAAGACGCTGCGCGACGGCATGGGCCAGGATCCGGAGTCGTGCAGCATCGACGGTGCCCTCGACCTCGTGATCACCAACGTGGTCATCGTCGATGCAACCATCGGCGTCGTCAAGGCAGACGTGGGAATCAAAGACGGCAAGATCGTCGGCTGGGGCAAGGCGGGAAACTCCAGCACGATGGAAGGCGTCACCCCGGGGCTGACCACCGGTCCGGCGACCGACGCGATTTCCGGTGAGCAGATGATCCTCACTGCAGCCGGCATCGATCCGCACGTGCACCTCGTGTCACCACAGCAGGCGTACCACGCGCTCAGTGGGGGAGTGACGACGCTGATCGGTGGCGGCATCGGCCCGACCGACGGAACCAACGGCACCACCATCACTTCCGGTATCTGGAACATGGAGATGATGCTCAAGGCCAACGAGGGTTTGCCGGTCAACGTCTGCATGTTGGGCAAGGGGAACTCGTCCGGGCATCAGTCGCTGGTCGAACAGATCAAGGCCGGTGCGGCCGGTCTGAAGGTCCACGAGGACTGGGGCGCGACACCGGCCACAATTCGTGAGTCTCTTCGGGTGGCAGACGAAATGGACGTTCAGGTCGCCATTCACACGGATACCCTCAATGAGGCCGGATACGTCGAGGACACCATCGCGGCCTTCGAAGGCCGTACCATTCACACCTATCACAGCGAGGGTGCGGGTGGTGGTCACGCACCCGACATTCTGCGGGTGACGGGCGAGGACAACGTACTTCCGGCGTCGACCAATCCGACGTTGCCGTACGGCATCAACACTCAGGCCGAGCTCTTCGACATGATCATGGTCTGTCACAACCTCAATCCCAAAGTGCCCTCGGATGTTTCGTTTGCCGAGTCCCGCGTTCGCGCCGAGACGATCGGTGCCGAGAACGTACTGCAGGACATGGGCGTCATCTCGATGTTCTCGAGTGACTCACAGGCGATGGGCCGGGTTGGAGAAAACTGGCTACGCGCGATCCAAACAGCGGACTGCATGAAGCGGTCCCGCGGAAAGCTGCCCGAGGATTCACCGACGCACGACAACTTCCGCGTGTTGCGCTACGTCGCGAAGGTCACGATCAATCCCGCGTTGACGTTTGGTCTTTCGCATGTGGTCGGGTCGATCGGTGTCGGGAAGATGGCGGATCTT
The DNA here is from genome assembly GCF_001647205.1 of Rhodococcus sp. EPR-134. Lineage (NCBI taxonomy): Bacteria > Bacillati > Actinomycetota > Actinomycetes > Mycobacteriales > Nocardiaceae > Rhodococcus > Rhodococcus sp. EPR-134. The sequence goes on along the minus strand of NZ_LVCT01000589.1, from coordinate 12,341 downwards.
GTTCTCTGGGAGCCCGCATTTTTCGGTGCGAAGCCGAAGACGATCATCAAGAACGGTCTGATCAGTTGGCATGCCATGGGAGATCCGAATGCTTCACTCCCGACACCACAACCGGTGATCTACCGGCCGATGTTCGGTGGATTCGGCAAGGCGTTGCCGCAGAGTTCGGTCTCGTTCGTCTCGCGAGCGGCACTCGACGACGGCATCAAGGACCGGCTCGGTCTCGAACGTCAGGTTGTTGCTGTCGAGGGGACCAGAACAGTCACCAAGCGTGATCTGGTTCGCAACTCGGCCACTCCGGAAATCAAGGTGGACCCGGAGACCTTCGCGGTGACTGCGGACGGCGTCCACGCATACGTCGAACCTGCCGAATCCATTCGCTTGAACCAACTTTACTTCTTCAGTTAGGGGTCTCCAGTGTCGGGAACAATCACACACACGCACGGCGCCGATGCGACGCCACACACGCACGGCGAGATGACCGCGCCGAGCGGAAAGCCGACGCGAGTCGACGCGCTGCTCGGGAAGGAGACCGACGAGGAGTGGGCCGGTCGACTCGACAATGCGGTAGTCGACGTCTTGTCGCTCGATCAGTGGGAAGCGCAGAAGAGTCGGTTACGACGCACCACGATCGGTGGCCGTGAATTGGCCGTCTCGCTCGATCGGGGTATTCAGTTGCAGGACGGCGACATTCTGCTGTGGGACGAGCAGGCGAACACCGTCGTCGTGGCGAGGATCAACCTCAAGGACGTGTTGGAGATCGACCTGAGCGCACTGGTCGAGGTGACGCCCGAGAAGATGATTCAGGCGTGCTTGGAGTTGGGACATGCCGTGGGTAACCAGCACTGGCCTGCGGTGGTGAAGGGAATGAAGGTCTACGTTCCGTTGACGGTCGACAAGGCGGTCATGGGCTCGGTGATGCGGACACATGCTTTCGAGGGCATCGAGTACACCTTCATCCCGGGCGCCGAGGTAATTCCCTACATCGCTCCACACGAGGCACGCCGTTTGTTCGGTGCGGCCGCGCGTGAGGGCGAGGGGCATACCCATGACCCTCTCGTCTGAGGGATCCGGGCTCAGCATCAACCGCGCGATGCGGATGATGCAGTTTTCCGATTCCATGTTCCCGGTCGGTTCCTTCTCGTTCTCCAACGGTTTGGAATCGGCCGTGGCGCAGGGAATTGTCACGGGTGGTCCGTCGCTGCGGGAGTTTGTGCTCTCGGCCGCCCATCAGGGCGCGACGTGCGACGGTATCGCCGTACTCGCGGCGCACCGGGGTGCGGCAGCCGGTGATTTCTCGGCGATCCTCGCCGCTGATCATGCAGTGATCGAACGCAAACTCAACGAAGAAGCACGCACGATGAGTACCCGCATGGGTAAGAAGTTGGCCGAACTCGGCGGGCGCTTGGCCGGTGAGACCCTGTTCAACAAGTGGTTGGCCGCGATCGCATCGGGGGAGACGCCGGGTACCTACCCCGTCGGCCTCGGAATTGCTTTCGCGGAGATGGGTTCTCCGGAAGAGGACGCTTTCACGGTCAATCAGTACGGTGTCGCGATGACGTTGCTCGGCGCTGCCCTTCGTATCGTCCGAGTCGATCACCTCACGACGCAAGAGATTCTGTTCGAGGTCAATCAGAGCGCCGGCCGTGAGTACGCCGCAGTGCGTGACTACGGACTCGACGACATGTCCAATTTCGCCCCGATGATCGACATTCTGGCTGCGGTGCACGTCAAGGCGCACGTCCGAATGTTCATGAACTAGAAGGAGAACGATGAAGAAGACAACGCGCATCGGAATCGGCGGACCCGTGGGTTCGGGTAAGACCGCGCTCATCGAGGCGATCACACCGGAGTTCATCAAGCGGGGCACCAGCGTTCTGATCATCACCAACGACGTGGTCACCACCGAAGATGCCAAGCATGTGCGCAAGGCTCTCAAAGGTGTTCTCGTGGAGGAACGTATCGTCGGCGTAGAGACGGGAGCCTGCCCCCACACCGCCGTCCGCGAAGACCCGAGTATGAATCTCGCGGCGGTCGAGGACATGGAGAAGACGTTCCCCGACACCGACGTGGTGTTCATCGAAAGTGGCGGCGACAACCTCACACTGACGTTCAGTCCGGCTCTCGTCGACTTCTTCATCTATGTCATCGATGTGGCCGCAGGCGACAAGATTCCGCGCAAGAACGGTCCGGGAATCTCGCAGTCCGACATCCTGGTCATCAACAAGACCGATCTCGCACCGTACGTCAACGCCGATCTCGGAGTCATGGATCGCGACTCCAAGGGGATGCGCGGCGACAAGCCGTTCGTCTTCACCAATTGCATGACCGGGGAAGGCATCAAGGAAGTGGTGGACCTCATCGTGCACGGAGTCCTCTTCGACGAAGAGGAAGTGGGAGCGAGCGCACCGTGAGCGCAACGTCCGTCCCGGGAGCATCGCGGTCGCTCCCGGGGCCGATCCCGACCATCCCGGAACTCGACCAGTACCAGGACCAGCCGAAGCAGGCCCCGGCCGGCAAGGTCGGGAAGACCGGCGTTCTCGAGATGCGATTTGTCGACCGTGGCGACAAGACGATTCTGCGGGACATGTACCGCAAGACACCGCTGCTCGTTCAGCAGGCGCTGTACTGGGACGAAGCGTTGCCGACCATGCCGTGCGTCTACATGATCTCGACGTCCGGCAGTGTGTTGCAAGGCGATCGACTGTTCCTGACCATCGAGATGGAACCGGGTTCCCTCGCGCACGTGACCACTCAGTCGGCCACCAAGGTTCACCGGATGGATGCCAATCACGCGTCGCAACTCCAGAAAGTGGTGCTCGCGGAGAATTCGTATCTCGAACTGATGCCCGGGGTGACGATCCCACACCGCAACGCGAGGTACTACGCGCGCACCGACATCACGGTGGATCCGACTGCAACGCTGTTGTTCTCGGAGATCGTGATGTCGGGTCGCAAGTACCACGACGGCGGAGAGATGTTCGTCTACGACCTGTACTCCACAATGATCAAGGCGGAGCGTCCGGACGGGAAGAACCTCTTCACCGAGAAATTGGTGATCGAACCGGCACGCTTCCCCGTGCGATACGGCGGAATCATGGGCGACCACGACGTGTTCGGCAATGTCATCCTGCTGACACCGAAGGAGCACGCCGACGCGATTCTCGAAGAGGTAGTTCCGGGCCGTGACGGCAAGGTCGTTTCCGGAGCGAGTCGGCTACCGAACGACGCCGGTCTCATCTTCAAAGTCCTCGGTCCGGAGAGCGAACCCGTCAAGGCGAAGGTTCGTGATTTCTGGGCTCTGGTGCGAAAGGCAGTTCTGGACACCACCATTCCGCCCGTCCCGCTGTGGGGATGACGCGGATCGTCGGAGAAGGATCGAGGGACGTGCGATGACCACCATCACCAAACCCTGGGACGACGTCGCGGACAAGAACGTCGTGCTCAGATTCATCGACACCAATCTCAAAGGCTCCGGGCAGGTGATGTTCCAGGGCAATGCGCTGACGGGCCTGCTGTTTCTGGTCGGTATCTTCTGGGGAGCGATAGCCGCGGACACGATCACCGTCGCAATTGGTGCCGTGGTGGGTCTGGTGGTATCCACCGTCACCGGCATGATGCTGCACTCCGACGACGATTCGATGCGTATCGGCCTGTACGGATACAACGGAGTTCTTGTGGGAGCTGCCTTTCCGACGTTCCTTGCCGGCGGTGTGATGCTGTGGATCTACCTCGTGGTGGGAGCTGCCGCGTCGACGATCGCGTTCCTGGCCGTTGCCAATGTCTTCAAGACGTGGGGCGTACCGGCGCTGACCTTTCCGTTCAACCTCGTCAACTGGTTCTTCCTCCTCGCGGCGTTCCAGTTCCTGCGGATCGAAACGTCAGACCTCAGCGCGGGCCAGTTTCCCCAGCACATCGGGGACGCGTCAGTTCATGCCGAAATTACTTTCAGCTTCCTGTGGGACACGCTGTTCCGCAACGTCTCCCAGATCTTTCTGATCAACAACACCGTCACCGGCATTATCTTCGTGATCGCGCTGCTGGTCGCGTCGCGTTGGGCGGCGTTGTTCGCGCTCATCGGTTCCGCGATAGCGATGGGTTCGGTACTGGCGCTGGGCGCAAACACCGTCGACATCGGCAATGGTCTCTACGGGCTCAGTTCGGTGCTGACGGCAATTGCTCTCGGATCGGTGTTCTACAACCCGTCGTGGCGTGTGTTCGTCTACACCGTCTTCGGAGTACTGGTGACTGTTGTCATCCACGGCACGCTGGTGTCTGCCTTTGCTCCGATCAGCCTGCCGGCCGGAACGGGCCCGTTCGTCTTCGCGACGTGGCTGTTCCTGCTGCCGAAGAAGAAGTTCGTTCCCATCCAACACGACACCATCGAGGGTGGAGCGGCCGAGGGCAAGGATTCGATCGCGAAGGCGAACGGATAGGGCTCGAACGGGCAGAAGTTCCTAGATCGTTCCGCTATGGCACCCTCGCGAACCGGTATCACTCGAGTATTGTCTGGCCTTCGGTAGTCGGGCATGGTCGAAGCATGACCGTGCAGGTAGTTGTGATGGGTGTGGCCGGTGCTGGAAAAAGCACCGTGGCAGTGGGTCTCGCCACGTCTCTCGGGGCAGACTTCGTCGACGGTGACGATCTGCACCCCGAGTCCAATGTCGCCAAAATGCGTTCGGGGACACCGTTGACCGACGAAGACCGTGTGCCGTGGCTCGACGCGATCGCGGCCTGGCTTTCCGAGCGTGCCGATGCGGGACGAACAGGCGTCGTTGCCTGTTCGGCTCTGCGAAAGGACTATCGGGGCCGGTTGCGCCCGGACGGTCTCGACGTGCAGTTCGTCCACCTGGCCGGTGATTTCGAGACTATCTCCGCACGTATGCGTTTCCGCGCCGGGCACTTCATGCCGGAGAGTCTGCTCATCTCCCAGTTCGAGGCTCTCGAACCGCTTACAGACGACGAGCGCGGCATCACGCTGAATGTCGTCTCCGAACCGAGCACACTGGTGGGCGAGGCAGTCGACTACATCCATACATCTCAGAGGAGCGTCACAGCGTGAGTAGCACCGCAAGCCCCGGCCCGTTCGACATTTCCGGGAAGGTCGCGCTGGTGACGGGTTCGAGCCGAGGCATCGGCTCGGCCCTCGCGACTGGTCTCGCCGAGGCGGGTGCGGTGGTGGTGCTCAACAGCCGAAATTCCGACGTGCTCGAAGCCGAGCGTCGACGCATCGCCGACGCGACCGGCGCAACGGTGCACGCATACGCGTTCGACGTCACCGATTCGGCCGCCGTCCGGGATGCGGCGACACGCATCGAGGCGGAGGTCGGCCCGGTCGAGATCGTTGTCAACAACACCGGCGTGCAGCACCGCGCCCCGCTTCTCGAGTTCGGCGACGACGACTTCCGGCGTGTCATGGACACCAACCTGACCAGTGCGTTCTACGTCGGACGTGAATTCGCCCGCGGCATGGTCGAGCGCGGACACGGGAAGATCGTCAACATCTGCTCGGTGCAGAGCGAACTCGGCCGAGCGGGAATCGCACCGTACGCAGCCAGCAAGGGCGGGCTCAAGATGCTCACCCGCGGGATGTGCGCCGACTGGGCACCCTTCGGTTTGCAGATCAACGCGATCGCACCGGGATACTTCGACACCGAACTGACCTCTGCGCTGGTCAACGATCCGGAGTTCACCGCGTGGCTCGCCAAGCGGACACCCGCCGGACGTTGGGGCCGTACGGAGGAGCTGATCGGGTCGCTACTGTTCTTGGCCTCCCCGGCTTCGGATTTCGTCAACGGTCAGATCCTCTACGTCGACGGCGGAATGACGGCCGTCGTCTGATTGTCCGCTGTTAGATCGTCCGCTACTCGAACAGAAAGCACCCACATGACAGACGCCAGCGCCCCTCGTATCCACCTCGGTCCCGTCGAGGATCCTCACGTCGCCGACGGAATACGCCGAGCCGGTGGAGTTCTCGTTCCACTGGCAGACGCCGAGGGCGTCGTGTGGGTACACGGGCCGGAGACGTTCCCGTCGTCGCTACCCGATTCGGTTCGCTGGGTGCAGTTGCCGTTCGCCGGCATCGAGCCCTGGTTCGACGCCGGGGTGATCGACGACAAGCGGGTCTGGACGTCTGCTGCCGGAGCGTACGCGGGCAATGTTGCCGAACATACGATGATGCTTCTCCTCGCCGGAGTTCGTTCTCTCCCCGAACAATTGGCGGCGCAGTCGTGGCGCAAGGAAGAGTTCGACCCGCGGGTGGGCACTTTGCAGGGCTCGACAGTGGCGATCATCGGTTGCGGCGGAATCGGCCGTGCGTTGATCCCGTACCTCGCCGCGTCCAAAGTCAAGGTCATCGCGATCACCCGCTCCGGGACCCCTGTCGAGGGTGCTTCCGAAACGCTCTCGGCCGACCGCACCGGCGAAATCTGGTCCAAGGCAGATCACTTCGTGATCGCAGCACCGTCGACATCCGCGACGCGGCATCTGGTCGGCAAGGCCGAACTGGACCAGATGTCGGAGTCGAGCTGGATCGTGAACATCGCGCGTGGCACCCTCGTCGACACGGACGCATTGGTCGACGCACTGGAAGCCGGTTCGATCGGCGGGGCGGCACTGGACGTCACCGATCCCGAGCCGTTGCCGGACGGGCATCGGTTGTGGAAGCTGCCCAACGCGATCATCACTCCACACGTCGCCAACCCGGCTACGACGCTCACCCGCGTCCTGGCAGATCACGTTGCAGCCAACGTCGCCCGATTCGCCGCAGGTGAGGACCTCGCCGCCGTGATCGATCCGTCGGCGGGCTACTGACCGCTCGCGTTGGTTCCCTTCACGTAATCGGCAACGACGGTGCGCAGAACATCGCGCACCGCCTCGGCCGGTTTGGAGAGGGGCTGATTGGCCGGGGTGCCAAGGGAGACATGCACTTCGATGCCCGGCTCGATGCGTCGTAGCTCGAGCGCTTCGACGTCCATGACCCTGCGGGCCACCGACCACGGCAGAACCGTCGCGCCCAATCCGGTGCGTACGGCCTCGGACAGCGTCATCACCGATTCCACTTCGGCCACGACGTTCGGTTGCTGCTCTGCACGGTCGAAAGCCTGCTCCACCACCTTGCGGATGGTGTGCATCCGACCCGGAAGCAATAGTGGCAGTTCGGCGATCTCGGGCAGGGAGATGTCGGATCCCGATTCGCCTGCCAGTCCGGTACCGAACGGGGCAACCACCACCAGCTCCTCGGTGAGCAAGCGTTCGAACGTCACACCCTTGATCGGGCCGGCGTCGTACAACAACGCCAGATCCATGCGACCGGTCATCATCGCTTCGCTGAGCACGCCACCGAAGTTCTCGTTGATGTGCAACAAGATATTCGGGTGCTGCTCGCGCACACGGGCCAAGAGCGGCAAGGCGATTGCCGTCGCGGTGCTGTACGGGGCGAGGCCGACCGAGACGCCACCCGCCAGCGCCCGTCCGACCACGGACACCTCGGCCTGGGCACTCTCCACCTGACGCAGAATCACCTGAGCATGCCGATAGAGTGCGTGCCCCGCATCGGTCGGCTCGACACCCTGTTTGCTGCGGATCAGAAGTTGCTGACCGAACTGCGTTTCCAGCGACGTCATCTGTTGGCTCAGGGCGGGTTGTGCGATGTGCAGGATGTCGGCGGCTCGGGTGATGCTGCCGGCATCGACAATTCGTACGAACGAGTAGAGCCTTCTCGTGTCCATGCTGTGCAAACTACCAGCTCAACGGACATATCGAATTCCGATCACCCCAACGCGAAACGGTATTAACAACCCTTTGGCGTTCCTGAGTAGCGTCCCAGAAACACCGAAGTCGACACACAGAACTTCGACAGTCGGACCAACCACGGGCAACGGCGCCCGTACGAACAAGTAAACGAACCGGAAGGACCGAAATGGCAACCAGCATCGATCTTGTCGCCGATCTCGGCGAAGGTTTCGGCACGTGGACCATGGGCGCCGACGATGCTCTGCTCGACACGCTGACTTCGGCCAACATCGCTTGCGGATTCCATGCAGGCGATCCACGAACCATGGATGCGACCGTGCGGGGGTGCGTATCGCGCGGTATCGGCATCGGCGCGCATCCGAGTTTTCCGGACCTCGCCGGATTCGGACGTCGCGCGATGGATCTCAGTGAGAACGAGGTCCGAACCGACGTGCTGTTCCAACTCGGCGCCCTTCACGCCTTTGCGGTCGCGAGCGGAACGTCGTTGTCGCACATCGCTCCCCACGGCAAGCTCGGGAATCTTGTTGCCGTACGCCAGGATTACGCGCGCGCCGTCGTCGATGCGGTCGCGGCCTTCGATCCGTCGTTGATCGTGCTCGCCCAGGACGGGGCGTTGGCCGACGAGGCGACTGCCCGCGGATTGAGCGTCGGCATCGTCGGAATCGCGGATCGCGCATACAACTCCGACGGAACTCTCGTGCCCCGCAGCGAGCCGGGAGCGGTGATTCACGACGTCGACGTTCTGGTCGAGCGGACCGTTCGGATGGTGGTCGAGGAAGTCGTCGAAGCTGTGGACGGCACGTTGATCCCGGTTGTCGCCGATACGGTCCTCGTGCACGGTGACAACCCCGGTGCCGTCGCGAACGCGAAGGCGATTCGCGCCGCGCTCGAGGCCGCCGGTGTCACCATTGCGCCGCTGACCCGGGTCGTGGCGTCACGGCGGGCCCGTGATGTCGGGTGTTCCGCGTGAAGACCTACGTCGCCGACTGCGGTGACGCCGCCGTTCGCGTCAGTGTCAGCGGCGGGACCGCCGAGCAGAACTGGAACACCGTTCGATCGATCGCTGCACGTTTCAATCTCGGTGCCGACGGCATCGTCAGCGTCATCCCGACATACGACGCCCTGCTGGTCGAGTTCGACAACCTCCTCACCGACCACGACGCCGTCCGCGGCCTGGTTCGCGAAGCAACGACTATCCCCCGACCGCTGGAAGGTGAACCTAGGACGTTCGAGATCCCCGTCGTCTACGGGGGCGAACACGGCCCGGACCTGGGTGATACAGCGCGGTTTCTCGGCGTCACCGAAGCCGAAGTGGTGCGCCTTCACTCCGCAGCCCCGTTGGTCATGCGTTGCTACGGCTCACCCGGCGGCGCCCCGATGCTCGACGGCCCGGCGTTCGGCCTTCCCATCCCGCGCCGATCGAGCCCGCGACCGCACGTCGCGGCCGGTTCCGTTGCGGTGGCCGGACGTCAGGCAGTCGTTTCGGCCAGGCCTGCGCCCGGCGGTTGGGCAGTGATCGGCCGGACCCCGCTCATCTTGGTCGATCCGGCGTCGGAGCAGATTTCTGCCTACCGCCCGGGCGATCTGTTCGTCTTCCGTGCGATCGACGCCGATCGCTGGGACGACTTCGACGGACGCTCGCTCCTGCCCGTATGGGGTGATCCCCATGGCTGAGACCGTCACCGTCCTGACTCCCGGAATCAGCTCCGTCCAGGATTTGGGGCGTGGATCGGCGTCACAGTTCGGTCAGGCGACGGGCGGCGCAGCCGACCAGATCAGCGCGGAGATCGCCAACGCGTTGGTGGGTAGTAGGCGCGAGGCCCCGCTACTGGAGTTGACGGCCCTCGACTTTTCAGCGTCGGCGTCCACGGATCTGCTGATCGCCGTCACGGGTGCACCCGCAACGGTGACGGTGGACGGACATCGGCAACCGCAGTGGGAACCGATCGTCTGGCGAGCCGGTCAGCGGCTTGCCGTCACCGGAATCCACGACGGATTGCGCGTCTACGTCGCCGTCCACGGAGAGCTGACGGCCGACTACCTCCTGGGCAGCTGCGCTCCCGACCAGGTCCTCGGATTCGGCCGTCACTTGACCGCGGGGGAGACGCTGGTCGTCGACACCGACTGCCCGCCGATCGACCACCCGGTCTTCCGGCTACCGCTGTTCCGGTTGTTGCCCGACCGACCGTCCTTCGGCAACGTGTGGACGCTCGACGTGACCGACGGCCCCGACATCGACGACTTCGGGGAGAGTGCAGCCGCGCTGTTCGGCACCGAATTCGTGGTGGGCGATCAGAGCAATCACATCGGGCTTCGGCTGGCATCTACCGATGAGCAGCCGCTCCCACAGCGCACCGGCACCGGCGAGGTCCTCTCGCGCGGCGTCCCCATCGGCGCCGTCGAAGTACCCGCTGGCAACGAACTTCTGGTCCTGCATCGAGGTAGAGGCGTCACCGCCGGTTATCCGGTGCTGGCAGTCGTCACCACCGTTTCACTCTCACAGCTGGGACAGGCCCGACCCGGGCACCGCGTCCGATTCCGGAACTGCAGCGTCGCAACGGCGGTTGCAGAGCACCGCGAACAGCAGCACCGCATCGCCTTGCTGAGGCGGCGTGTGGAGAACGTATTCACCACCCTCCGGATACCTCTTCACACCTCGGAAGCCCGAGTACCGAGCCACGTCGGCACCACACGCCCCGCGAGCGCTCCGCGCCGCGCGTCTATTTTGGAGACAGCATGACCAACACCATCGAAGCGGTAGACGGCCAGGTAGCCGACCCGCGCAAGGTCCGGAAAGTCGTCGCAGCGGGCTGCGTCGGCATCTTCGTCGAGCTCTACGACAACGGTGTCTTCGCGTTCATGGCGACGGCACTGGCCATCGTGTTCTTCGACGTATCGAAGTCGAGCGACGCGCTGATGCTGGTGTTCGCCGGCTACGCGGTCTCGTTCTTCGTTCGGCCCCTCGGCGCGGTGGTCTGCGGCATCCTCGGCGACCGGATCGGTCGACAGAAGATGTTGGTGTTCGTCATCATGCTGATCAGCGTGGCGACCGCCGGTATCGGCTTGCTGCCCACCTACGCGGCCATCGGTATCGCGGCACCGGCACTGCTGATCTTTCTGCGGATCGTGCAGGGATTCTCCGTCGGTGGTGAAGCTGCCGGCGCCATGACGTTCCTCGCCGAACACGCCCCGGAAGGCAAGCGCGGCTTGATCACGAGCTACGCGCAGATCGCGTCGTTCCTCGCACTGCTGACCGGAACGATGATCGCGTTTGCCATGTCGCCGTGGCTCAACGCCGACGCGATCAACGGCGGCGGACTCGCATCGTGGGCGTGGCGCATCCCGTTCCTCATGGCCATTCCGATGGGAATCATCGGCTGGTACATCCGCCGCGCGATCTCCGATACCCCGAACTTCGAGCGGCTCAAGGAATCCGGCGGTTTGTCGCGCAATCCGCTCAAGGAAGCATTCTCCACTCCCGAACACCGTCGCGCCATGATCCTCGCCCTGTTCATCCCCTTGATGAATGGTTCCGGCTACTACGTTCTGTTCTCGTACATGCCCACGTTCCTCAAAGGCGATCAGATCGGATTCTCGACCGGGACAGCGCTTCTCGTTACCGCATCCAGCCTGGTCGCGATCTGCTTCGCGATTCCGTTCATGGGTGCTCTCTCCGACCGGATCGGTCGCAAGAAGGTCATCGCCGGTGCAGCTGCGGCAATGGCGATCGGAGCGATCCCCTGCTATGCCATGATCGTGACCGGCAACGTCGGCCTCGCCGTTCTCGGTGCTTGCCTCATGGCAGTGATCTTCGCCGGGCACACAGCCGTCATCCACATCCTGATCGTCGAACTGTTCCCCACGCGGGTTCGCTACTCCGCCTACGGTTTGGGTTACAACATCTCGTCCGCACTCTTCGGTGGTACCGCACCGTTGTTGATGACCTGGTTGATCCCCGAATTCGGTATCTACGTTCCCGCCTTCTACGCGGTCATCACCGCAGTCGGCACGCTGATCGCGGTCAGCACCATCACCGATCGCGCCCACGTTCCGCTACGCGACACTCTGTGACTTCTCGCGTGAGTCACTCCTGATCCGGCCCGGTGGCCGCCTGCAGTCCGCGGCGGCCGCCGGGTCATACCAATTTCTTCCTGTAGGAGCACACAATGCCTTTATCCGATTACCGCACAGCTCTCGTCACCGGCGCCAACACCGGAATGGGTGCCGCCGTCACCGAGATGTTCACCAAGCGCGGACTGACGGTCTACGGCGTCGCCCGCAATGCCGACAAGCTCGGTGAGGTTGCCGATCGCACCGGAATGATCCCTCTGCCCGTGGACATCACCGACACCGCCGCGCTCGCCGAAGCTGTCGGCGGACTGGAGATCGACATCCTCGTCAACAACGCGGGGGTGTCCGCAACCGGAAACATTCTCGACGCCGAAGAAGCATCGGTCGACGCGATGGTGGACGTGAATCTTCGTGCGGTGCTGCACCTGTGCCGCATTCTGCTGCCGGGAATGGTGGAGCGCGATCTAGGTCATGTCGTCAACATCAGCTCCATCGCCGGCCTGTACAACTTCTAC
>NZ_LVCT01000588.1:0-19012 GCF_001647205.1 Rhodococcus sp. EPR-134 | reverse complement strand
CACACCTGTGGCGAGTCATGCTCGCAGATGAAAAACGGGGCATTCGAGCCATATCGAGAGAATCCCTCACTGCCGCTTGACAAATAGAGAGGCACCAGAGCTGCCGTTGCACTGGCCACGTCGGAAGCAGGTCCCAAGTCGTCGCTACGGATACCGAATGCCTCGAGCGCACGAACTCCTCGTCGGACCAGATCTGTCACGACAGCGGCCAGCAGGCTCGGCCCTAGTTCTTCCTCTATGCCCGAGGGCTCGAGGCGAAGGCTTGTCAGAAGCACTGCGTCCGAGCTGACCGGGCTGGTGGGAAACAGTTGCGCGCGCGGGATCATGCGGGGAGGGGCGTACAACGCACTGCCGAGCGGCTTTCCGTCGCGGACGGCGACCTGTCCGCACGAACCCCACTCGAGCATGACCATCGACAGCCAGGCTTCCTTCTCGAATTCCTGATCACAGAATCCTCGGGCGTCATGAAGCGCGCCCGGGTCCATCTCCCAGAACACGCATCGGCGCGCATGGGCGGAAAGCTGATCGAGGCTGTCGAGTGTGAGAGAGGTGATGACGTGAGTCGACACTGACTAACTCACTCTCCGTAGGTCCCCGAAGCGGTTTTGATGCTCGCCCGCCGCTTTTCTCTTCTCCAGGATAGGCCAGCTACGACATGTCGGCAGTGGCACGAGAGTTGATCGCCCTAATGTATTGCTGTTCAACATCTTTCGTCCCGCTTCAAGATTTCGAGAAGCTCGGACCACCTAGATTTGTCACAGTGACGAAAATAGGTGGTGTGCCCGGTCATCATGATTACGTCACCAAACGGGCATCCGAGTTCTCTACTTGGATTTCTGTGCTTCCATCATTCCGACGATGCGTTGTAGGTCGTCGACCGAGCCGAATTCGACCACAATCTTTCCCTTCCGCTTGCCCAGACTGACAGTCACCCGAGTGTCGAACGAGTCCGACAACCGCTCGGCCACATCCTGCAGACCCGGCATCACGATGGGCTTGCGCTTCTGTGGGGGAGCGATCTCATTATCCGCCCGGTTGGCCAGAGTGACTGCTTCCTCCGTCGCGCGAACAGACATTCCTTCCGCGACGATGCGCGCCGCCATGACCTCCTGAGCGTCGGCACCCGCCTCGAGGGACAGCAGTGCGCGAGCATGGCCGGCCGAAAGTACACCGGCCGCAACGCGACGCTGAACCGCCACCGGCAGCTTCAGCAGACGAATCATGTTGGTCACGACGGGACGCGAACGTCCGATCCGATTGGCCAATTCTTCGTGGGTGACTTCGAACTCCTCGAGCAGCTGCTGATACGCCGCTGCCTCCTCGAGGGGGTTCAACTGCACTCGATGGATGTTCTCGAGGAGCGCGTCGCGCAGCATCGAGTCGTCATCTGTTTCACGAATGATCGCCGGAATCTTCTCCAGCCCGGCTTCCTGGCTCGCGCGCCAGCGACGCTCACCCATGACAAGTTGGTACTTGTCACCGTGACGACGGACCACGATCGGCTGCATCAAGCCGAACTCGCGGATCGAGTGAACCAACTCCGCGAGTGCTTCCTCGTCGAAAACGCTGCGAGGCTGCTTCGGGTTCGTCTCGATCAGGCTCGGTTCGATCTCGAGATAGACCGCGCCGGTCGGCTCGAGTTCGGTCTCCGGCTCAGCTTCCACCGGAGCCTTCGCAGCCGACGCCTTGGTGGCTTTCGGCGTTTTCGGGGCCGCTTTGGTCGGTGGGGGAGGGGAGGGGTTGCGCTTGTCGACGCCGATTACGACGTCCGCTGCAGCCGATCCCAGACCCGGCGCCGTGGCCGGCCCAGTGGGGATGAGAGCAGCCAAGCCGCGGCCCAATCCACCTTTGCGTGCTTGACTCATCTCACTGCTCCTGGGTCGTCGTGGTGGCAGAGCGGGCGGCAAGTTCACGGCCGGCGTCGAGGTAACTCATGGCGCCACGCGAACCCGGGTCGTAGTCGAGAACTGTCATCCCGTATCCGGGAGCCTCGGACACCTTCACGCTGCGCGGAATCACAGCGCGCAGAACGGCCTCACCGAAGTGCTTGCGTACTTCTTCGGCGACCTGGTCGGCCAGCTTGGTGCGCCCGTCGTACATCGTCAGAAGGACGGTGGAGACATGCAGATCCGGGTTGAGATGAGCCTGGACGAGTTCGATGTTGCGGAGCAACTGACCGACCCCCTCGAGGGCGTAGTACTCGCACTGGATCGGGATCAGAACTTCCTTGGCAGCGACCATCGCGTTGACGGTCAGCAGTCCCAGCGAGGGCGGGCAGTCGATGAGGACGAAGTCGACGTCAAGCTCTGCTAGCACCTTGTCGTTGAGCGCGCCTTTGAGTCGATTCTCGCGGGCAACCATGGAGACCAATTCGATCTCGGCGCCCGCCAGATCGATCGTTGCCGGGATGCAGAGAAGGCGCTCACTGTGCGGGCTGGTCTGGATCGCCTCCGGGGCCTTCACTTCGCCTATGAGCAGCTCGTAGCTCGACGGGGTGCCCGAGGTATGGACGACGCCCAGAGCGGTGCTGGCGTTGCCCTGAGGGTCCAAATCGACCACAAGGACAGTGAGCCCTTGAAGAGCGAGCGCCGACGCAAGGTTCACCGTGGTCGTCGTCTTGCCGACGCCACCCTTCTGGTTCGCGATGGTGATCACGCGGCGGAACGCCGGCTTCGGCAGCGTCACCGAATGGGGATGAAGCACTTGGCTCGCTCGATGCGCGGCCGCCCCGATGGGGGTCTCCTCCGAGGAGATCGCCGCGTAGGGGGCGGTGAAATTGTCGTCGTCGTTGACGATCTGATCCGCACCCGCACTCGTGTGCTGCTTCGGTGTTTCACGTGAAACGGCGGATTCAGATCGACCCGACATTGACTGCTCCTTCGATTGGGAATCGATCACTAGGTGCTCTCATCATCTGTACATTGCTCTCGATTGCATGCGTGTAAATCATCAACGCTGGCGGCGCTTCGGGAGACGTTCGGCCTTCACCACAACAGTGGGGGTGCGGAGAATCTTGGCTCCGCATTCGAGTATTTCCAACTTACCTGCGCCCAACTTGGTGAGCGCCGTACGGTCTCGCTCGATCTCCTCGGAGGCGCTCGAACCCTTGAGTGCCAACATCCGGCCGTGCTCGTGAATGAGCGGGAGGGACCAACGTGCGAGCTTCTCGAGAGGCGCCACAGCTCGCGAGGTGACTACATCCGCGCCGCCCGCTTCCTTCACAACACCCGATTCCTCGGCTCGCCCTCGGACAACCAAGACGTCCAATCCGTTGGACTCGATGAACTCCGCGAGGTACACCGAGCGTCGAAGCAACGGTTCGACCAGAGTCACTTTCAAGTCCGGGCGGGCGATTGCGAGAGGGATACCGGGTAGGCCGGCGCCGCTTCCAACGTCCACAACCGACTCGCCTTCGGCAATCAACTCACCGATGACGGCGCAATTGAGAAGGTGACGCTCCCACAGTCGAGGGACTTCACGGGGACCAATGAGCCCGCGCTCGACACCATCCGTCGCCAGGGATTGGTAATACCGTTCCGCGATCTCATATCTGTCACCGAACACTGCGCGCGCAGTCTCTTGTTCGTCCCAGTCAACCGACGCCGCACCATTCTGTTCCACGTGAAACATCCTCCCGCGTAAACCGCGAAATCAACAATCAAGACCGAAATCATTATCCGCTCTGGAGCCGACATGTGTTCGCTTCTGCACACCGACTCGCTGTGAGTCTGCCGACTCGTTCATTCTTTGGGAAGTATTCGGCCCAAAATTCAAGCGGGGGAGGGGAGGGGTTCACGTTCCACGTGAAACATCGCGCTGATAAGTCTTCCAATTCTGACGCGTTTCACGTGAAACATAGCCGGGCGATCGAATGCAGATAGGAGCGCAATTCTTAGTATCATCACAGTGACGAAACTGCCATGGGTAGTTACATGGATGGAATTCTGACCCAAAAAGACCAATTTTCGATGAAAAAGTCGTTGCAAAAGATCGCCGACGTCGGACTGCAGAACGGACTCGGTCAGTCAGATCCTCTCTGTAGGTCGACTCGGAAAACAGACTTCGATTCCAGATCTCGGACAGCTTCGGTATCTCATCGCCGGTTGTTGCGAGCGATACATCCGTCGGCTTGACACCCCTGTTGCGGGACACCGAAGACTTGGCATCGCAAACCGCGAATCAATCCAAGGAGCTTCGCACCACAGGATGCGCATGGAGAGTTCGCCTTCGATGTGGATACCGGTGTCGGCGGGAAGATCAAAGTCGAGCAGGGGACCTGCCCGATGCGCAGGATGAATTCCTGCGCCTAGGCTCTGCGCGATTAAGATCCGCGCTTGGTGCGGGAGTTGTTGGACGGCAAGGACTACCTGTTGGTGCATACCGAACCCGGAACCAACAAGATCACCGCTTACGAGTTCGATCCGGGCACAGCGAAGTCCTTCCACCTCGAACAGTCCGGATCCGCCCTCATGACGAGACCAGCAGCAGGTGTGGGCGCGACGCCGATCGCACACCCCGCGAGTCAACCGAGCTCAAGGCGGTCCCATGATTACCCCGACGCGGTCCGCAGTGTATGGACCGGAGCCCGTGTAGGCGATGTCGATTCCGGTTTGCTTGGCAAAGTAGTCGCCGCCGATCTCACCCCGAAGCCCGCAACAACATCATCGACTTTGCGTGGCGACGAAGCCCATTCGATGTGAGTGGTCCGATTCGTGTGAGGAGCGCGCAAACCTGTTCCCGCACCGGATGCGATCTCGCCGACCTCGATCGCTAGTCCTCGTCCTCGTACTCCGGTTCGGGCTCATCCACCCATGCCTGATATCCCGGACTCGTCAGACGCAAGTCGATCGCATTGACACCCAGGTGCAGTGAAATGACCGCTTTCGGCAGGTCCCACCGGAGAGCTGTCTTTGGTTCGGGTTCGGCGCTCGTGGCTGTCCCCAGGAGTGCGGTAAATGCCACATCGAGGTTCGTGAACCCTTCGTCCAGCAGCGGGCGCACCACTGTCATGGGCGTAGCGTCATCTGCCACGTCCGTGACGAAGATCGAGATCCAATTCATTCTGTGTTGCCGCCCGAACATTATCGATTCGGACTGACCAACACGGAGTCCGGTCCGAATCGAGGCGCCGGTCTGATCCAATTCAACGACCTCCCATCCAGCCTGTGCGCAGAAGGGTTCCAGGTCGTCGACGGACCAGGTCCAGTCAAATTCTGCGGCGAGGCGGGCAATCCGGGTGGCGCCTTCGATGTCGACGTGCATGTGCGGATGCTACTTCCTTCGTGATCGTTGTTGACGACGCCCCAATCCGGGGGCCGTCAAAGTGAGGGCTCGCGGGTTGTCGGTCATCGGATGCCAGCGCCGAGGTGGCGACCTTGCCAGCAGGCCTGACGACGTCAGGTCGGGGATCCATTGTGGTGGCAATCTGAGTCGGAGTTCGAGGGCTCGGGCAACAACCATCGATCCGGTTTCACGTGAAACGAAGGCCGACTATTCGGTCTGGGGGAGGGGAGGGGCTCACATGTAGTACGGCATGTTGTCGATCGAATATCCGAACATGCACAGTGCACCCCCGACGAACAAGAAGGCAATCGCGAAGCTGAGCATGACCGGTCTTCCGGATCGCCATGCCAGTGCAAGTGGAATGAATACGACGGCGACTACTCCCAGCGGCAACAACCAGCAGAGCCAATACTTCAGACCGCCCGGCGGAAAGGACTGGACTTCCATCTTCTGCTGTAGTTCGAAGACCACGGGCCAATAGCTCAGGCCGCACACGAGCATCCCTATCAAGGCCCCAAGGGTCATCAATCTGAGAGAGAATCCGGACCGCTCGTTGGACGTGTCGACAACGATAGGCAGACCTTCACCGTGGCGCCGGATTCGGTTTCACGTGAAACACTCTCGGACACAAAAGCGGGCCCCGGAAAATCCGGGGCCCGCATTCGATCAGGGGGGAGTGTCAGTCCTTGAGGACAACCACTCGACGAGACGGCTCAGCGCCTTCGCTCTCGCTGGAAACACCGGCGACCTTGGCGACGGCGTCGTGCACGATCTTGCGTTCGAACGGCGTCATCGGAGCAAGCTCTTCGCGTTCGCCGGTCTCGAGAACACGCTGTGCAGCTTCCGCACCGAGAGCACTGAGTGCCTCGCGCCGGCCCGCACGCCACCCGGCGATGTCGAGCATCAAGCGGCTGCGCTCTCCGGTCGACTGCTGAACTGCCAGACGAGTCAGCTCCTGGAGAGCATCCAGAACCTCACCCTTGCGTCCCACGAGCTTGGTCAGGTCGTCGCCGCCGTCGATGCTGACGATCGCCCGATCGCCCTCGACGTCAAGGTCGATGTCTCCGTCGAAATCGAGAACGTCGAGCAACTGCTCGAGGTAGTCGCCGGCGATCTCGCCCTCTTCGATCAGGTCGTCATCGGAATCGTCGATGTCTACATCCACATCGGTAACCGGCGCAGTGGTCTCGGTGCTCACGTCTGCGTTCTCTCCATCCACAACGATGTCAGCTTCACTGGACATTGGTCGTTCTCTTTCCTGGATCAGCGCCGTTTATTGCGCTTGGGGGAGTTGCCGCGGTTGCTCTGTGGCCGGTTCTGTTTGGGTTTCGACGTGGAACCACCACTGGAACCCGAGGGCTTCGGCTGTGGCTTCTTGAGCGAAACTTCCGGGGCGTCACCGTCGTCGTCGGCTGAATCCGCGGTCTTCAGCGCAGCCGGAGATCCCTTCTTCTTGCTGGGATCGGGACGGGCACCGGGCTTGGGCGCATTGTCGTTGCGGCGAGTGATCGCTTCCTGCTTCTTGGCTTCTTCTTCCGCGTCGATCTTGCGGAAGACGAGGTGCTGCTGACCGTAGGTCCAGATGTTGTTCGACACCCAGTACAGGAGGATCGCGATCGGAAGGAACGGTCCACCGACCAGAACACCGAGCGGGAAGACGTACAGGGCGAGCTTGTTCATGATCGCGGACTGCGGGTTCGCGGCAGCTGCTTCGCTCTGACGGGCAACAGAAGCGCGTGAGTTGAAGTGCGTCGCGATGCTGGCGATGATCATCAGCGGAGCGGCCACGAGGATGATGTTCAGTCGTGACGGAAGCTCGGGAACGTTCTCGGTGACGTAGGCCTGAAGCTGCGCAACCGGCGTCGTGATCGCGGCCGAGATGGGCGCGCCGAACAGACGAGCATCCAGGAACGACTGGACGTCAGTGGCCGAGAAGACGTAGTTCGGGGTGTTGAGGTTGTCCTCGGCGCTCATGCCCAGCTGGCCCATGCCGGTGCCGGTGCGGTTGAACGAGCGCAGGACGTGGAACAGACCGATGAACACCGGAGCCTGAGCCAAGACCGGGAGACAGCCCATGATCGGGTTGAATCCGTGCTCCTTCTGGAGCTTCTGCATCTCGACGGCCTGGCGCTGACGGTCGCCCGAATACTTCTTCTGCAATGCCTTGATCTGTGGCTGCAGTTCCTGCATCTGACGCGTCGTGCGGACCTGCTTCACGAACGGCTTGTACAGAACCGCACGCAAGGTGAACACCAGGAACACCACGGAAAGCGCCCAGGCTATTCCGTTGTCCGGGCCGAGAATGAACCCGAAGACCTTGTGCCAGACCCACAGAATCGCGGATACCGGATAGTAGATGAAATTGAGCACGGCTCTAAGTACTCCTCTGTTCGTCCGTCGGACTGTGACACGCTGCGCGTGCTTCCGGACAGCTATGGCGGCTACCCGCATCACGGTCACGACGGGCAGGGACAGGGTCCCACCCTCCAGAATGCCAGGGGGCACACTTCGCCAACCGCACCACAGTCAAGAAAAGGCCTTTGATCGCCCCGTGAGTGCGCAGCGCTTCGACTGCGTATTCACTGCAGGTGGGGGTGAACCGGCAGGTCGGCATCCTCAAGGGCGACACATACGTCCGGTACAACTCGATACAGAAGATGAGAACAGTGGCGGGAGCGCGACGCACAGCCTTCAACACCGTGATGACACGGGAGGCTCTGGGAGTCTCGATCTGCTCAGAGAGCGGAGTACTCATGGCTCTTCACTTACCGACACCAATAGGTTCATTTTGGTCAGGCCCCCGCGCAACTGCTTGGCCAGTTCGGCTGAACTGGCGGTAGCTGCACCCGGAAGTGCGCGGATAACCACGTCCGTCTCCGGCGAAACCTGCCCGACGAAATCTGCACAGATATGACGAAGCCGGCGTGCGACTCGATGTCGAATCACCGCCGGCCCGACAGCCTTGCTCACGATCAGCCCGAAACGGGGACCGTGATTTGTTACTACCAGCGCCTCTACTTGCTCGCGATCGAACGCGTGCACGACAAGGTCGCGTCTTCCCATACGACGCCCGCGTCGCACCGCCACGGAGAAATCCGCGTGGCGACGCAACCGAGACGGCTCAGGCAACACCCCGAGCTCCTGAACTCGAAATCAGATCAGGCGGTGAGGGAATCGCGGCCCTTACGGCGACGCGCCGAAACGATTGCACGACCCGCACGGGTACGCATACGAAGACGGAAGCCGTGAACACGCGCGCGGCGGCGATTATTCGGCTGGAACGTCCGCTTGCCCTTGGCCACGGTCAACACTCCTCGAAGTTCATTGACGCCTCCCGGCGTCATTCAGTGATCGACGCCTTACGGCGCCTTTGGATCCAACAGGTACAGAACAATCAACTTCACTCGTTGTGGCTTGGAAGACCGATCCGACCTGACATATGTAGCCAGCACGAAGCGATCACCACCAGCGGGTGACCGTTCGAGGTTACTTACCACCGTTGCCAAGGTCAAACCAGCCCGATTCGGAGCCCTCCCGCGGCAACCACGGCGACACGCCGATACTTACATCATTCCGCAGATTCCATTCACAGTGTGCATACGGCCGTGACCTCGAGCGAGGCGGCAAGTGTGACCTTGGCAACAGTTCCGCTACGGACTGCAGGTGACCCGAAGGCAACCCGGACAGTTCCACCGGCGCATGCTCTCGACAAGGCCTCATCAGCACATACGGGCACGAGCGCCGGACGCGACCCCGAATCCCGAGTTTCCACATTCATCCACAGGGCTGTGAGTGTTGACGCATCCCCGACACCAAGTGGCGAACGCCTCGAGTTCCGACAAAGTTGCAGGTAGATCAATTTCTCGATCACTTTGACGAATTTGGTTGACGAAAAAACCGACTCGGTGCAGGTTTGTCCACATCTGTGGATAATTGTGTGGAAACACAGCCCAGGTGGCATATTCGTAGCCTGTTACGGGGTTCTCACCCCGGGTGGTAATCCACCGAATCATTCGACGCCGCAGCCATACGCTCGGCAGCTGCAGCACACCCACTGTCGGCGAAACACGGGAAGGAACCACGTGAACGACGATCCCAACGCGCTCGCACGGGTCTGGGTCGACGTGGTTGCAGAACTCACGAGTGATGACCCCGGAAGTAATCTTCCGGCTTTGAGCAGCAAGCAGAATGCATTTGTCCGTCTGGTGAGGCCTCTCACACTTGCTCAGGGTTTTGCACTCCTCTCGGTTCCATCGCCATTTGCTCAAGAGACGATCGAGCGCGATCTACGCGAGCCGATCCTGCAGGCACTCGGACGCCACCTCGGCGGCCAGGTCGAGGGACTCGGTGTCCGCATCGCACTCGAAGACGATGCCGACGCACCCGCCGAACCGGTCGAGGAGCGCACGGGCAGCCGTCAGTTCGAGTCGGTCAACTCATCGGGCGCATACCGTCGGCGCAGATTCACCGAAGGCGACGGCGAACCTTCGGACTCCGAGACTGCCGAGACCGAAGAAGTCGACGACGACCGCGAAGCACTCGCGAGCGTTCACGAATCGTGGCCGTCGTACTTCACGAAGCCGCCCGCTACTCCTTCTGCTTCGGGGTCCGGCGCCAACAGCCTCAACGCGAAGTACACCTTCGACACTTTTGTGATCGGATCGTCCAACCGATTCGCTCATGCCGCTGCCGTCGCGATCGCGGAGGCGCCGGCGCGTGCCTACAACCCCTTGTTCATCTGGGGAGCTTCGGGCCTGGGCAAGACGCACCTTCTTCACGCCGCCGGCCACTACGCACAGCGACTGTTCCCCGGCATGCGGGTCAAGTACGTCTCGACCGAAGAATTCACCAACGACTTCATCAACAGTCTTCGTGACGACCGCAAGGTCGCGTTCAAGCGTCGCTACCGGGAAACGGATGTCCTGCTGGTCGACGACATCCAGTTCATCGAAGGCAAGGAAGGTATTCAGGAGGAGTTCTTCCATACCTTCAACACCTTGCACAACGCGAACAAGCAGATCGTCGTTTCCTCGGACCGTCCGCCCAAACAGTTGGCAACCCTCGAGGAGCGTCTGCGGACGCGCTTCGAATGGGGCCTGATCACCGACGTTCAGCCGCCTGAGCTCGAGACGCGTATCGCGATTCTGAGCAAGAAGGCGAGGATGGATCGCCTCGAGGTCCCGCACGACGTCCTCGAGTTGATCGCCAGCCGTATCGAGCGCAACATTCGTGAACTCGAGGGCGCGTTGATCCGCGTCACCGCTTTTGCCTCGCTCAACCGCCAGCCGTTGGATCTGACGTTGGCCGAGGTGGTCCTGCGCGATCTGATGCCCGATTCGTCGAGCCTCGAGATCAACGCGGCGACGATCATGGCGGTGACGGCCGAATACTTCAACATGTCGATCGACGACCTGTGTGGGCCGGGTAAGGCCCGGCCACTCGCTCAGGCCCGCCAGATCTCGATGTATTTGTGCCGTGAGCTCACTGATTTGTCCTTGCCGAAGATCGGTCAGACGTTCGGCCGTGACCACACGACGGTCATGTACGCCGACAAGAAGATCCGTAAGGAAATGACGGAACGCCGCAAGGTGTACGACCAGGTTCAGGAGTTGACCGCAAGGATCAAGCAGCGCTCCAAGCGTTGACCTGCACTTATTTCGATCGATGCCGCTCGAGGCAGAGGTTCCCTCGAGCGGCATCGGTGTATTCGAAGGGTTCCACGTGCGGTCCCCTCGAGGGCGGTTGTCCACCTCGAGGGACGACACGCCGGAGTCAGACACGCCGATGAGAACAAACTCTTCGTTTCTTGTGAAAAGTATTCACATCTGTGGATAAGTGTGTTGATAACTCCGAAAGTCTGTGGAGTTCTCGAGGAGGAATCCGAAAACTTTCAGAGAGTGCACAGAGGGGGTCGATTGGTCCTCGAGTCTGTCCTCGAGAAGTGCACAGGCCCTCGAGGGGACCTACCAGCGTCGACAACCGTTGCTCCACAGATTGCACAGGACTTATTACTACTACTGAGAATTTCCTAGGAAAAGCTCTTTGAAAATAGTTCTGGGGACAACTCCTGTTGAGAACCTCGCCTCAGGCTGCGCTCGCCGCGGCTTCGGCTTTCCACTTGCGCCCTCGAGGGCATACGGTGGGCATCGCTTGGTCTGTGTCAGACTTCAAGTGAGCTGATGCAGATCCGCAGCAGACGAACATGCCTACCGAGAGGAATAACCCGGCGATGGAGCTTGGAAGCCTGAAGTTTCGCGTTTCCCGGGAAGAGTTCGCTGATTCAGTAGCGTGGGTTGCTCGTAGCCTGCCCTCGAGGCCGCCCGTGCCGGTTCTCGGCGGAGTTCTTCTCGACGCAACCGAAGCCGGCCTCACCGTTTCCGGGTTCGACTACGAGGTATCCGCGCAGGTCCGCGTCTCGGCAGATGTCACAACTGCAGGTCAGGCACTCGTCTCCGGTCGCCTCCTCGCAGATATCACCAAGTCGCTTCCCAACAAGCCGGTCGATGTGACCCTCGAGGGCACTCGCGTGCTCATCTCGTGCGGAAGCGCCAAGTTCTCCCTGCCCACGATGCCGGTCGAGGACTACCCCCAGCTTCCGACGCTTCCGCAGCAGTCCGGGTCCATTCCCGTCGACCTGTTCTCCGAAGCCATCAGCCAGGTAGCTGTTGCAGCCGGCAAGGACGACACCCTTCCGATGCTCACGGGTATCCGTGTCGAGATCGAACAGAATTCGATCGTCCTCGCCGCTACCGACCGCTTCCGTCTCGCCGTACGTGAACTCGAGTGGACTCCGGCCAATCCCGACGTCCAGGCTGCTGTTCTCATCCCGGCCAAGACTTTGTCCGAGTCCGCGAAAACGCTTGCCGGCAATGCAAATTCGCCGGTCGAGTTGGCTCTCGGCTCCGGTACGACCATCGGAAACGACGGACTCCTCGGCATCGTCAACGACGGACGCCGCACCACGACGCGCCTCCTCGACGCCGAGTTCCCGAAGTTCCGTCAGTTGCTGCCTGCTCAGCACACCGCGATGGCAACGGTCGAGGTCACGCCTCTCATCGAGGCCATCAAGCGTGTAGCACTCGTCGCCGAGCGTGGCGCACAGGTTCGCATGCAGTTCTCCGCTGACGGCCTGCTCCTCTCTGCGGGTGGCGACGACGCCGGCCGCGCGGAAGAGACGCTC
This sequence comes from Rhodococcus sp. EPR-134, assembly GCF_001647205.1. Lineage (NCBI taxonomy): Bacteria > Bacillati > Actinomycetota > Actinomycetes > Mycobacteriales > Nocardiaceae > Rhodococcus > Rhodococcus sp. EPR-134. The sequence continues at coordinate 6,549 of NZ_LVCT01000588.1, read as the reverse complement.
AACGCGTCGTTCCAGGGCGAAGCACTCACCATTGCGTTCAACCCCGGTTACCTGATCGACGGGTTGAATTCGCTTCACAGCGAAAACGTTCTGTTCGGCTTCACCACTCCCAGCCGTCCGGCTGTTCTTCGCCCCGCGGCCGAGGAAGAGCCCACGGCAGACGAGTCCGGTAACTTCGCTGCGCCCTCGAGCGAGTACACGTACCTGCTGATGCCGGTTCGCCTTCCGGGCTGAGTGGAACCCCGCACTTCAGTTCGCGCCTGACCAGGGAGAACAGTATGAAGATCGGACTCGTAGGTCTCGGCAAGATGGGCTTCAACATGCGTGAGCGCTTGCGCGCGCATGGCCTCGAGGTGATCGGATACGACCCTCGACCGGAAGTCACCGATGTCGGGTCACTTGCCGAACTCGCTGCTTCCCTCGAGGGACCTCGAGTCGTCTGGGTGATGGTTCCGGCCGGTGAAATCACCCAGAGCACCATTGCCGAACTGGCGGATGCCCTCGAGGGCGGTGATCTGGTCATCGACGGTGGGAACTCGCGTTACACCGACGACGCTGTCCATGCCGAGCTTCTGGGCGCCCGTGGGATCGGTTTCCTCGACTGCGGTGTCTCCGGTGGCATCTGGGGCCGTGAGAACGGCTACGGCCTGATGGTGGGCGGATCCGAGCCTGACGTCGAGAAGGCAATGCCGATCTTCGACGCCCTTCGCCCCGACGGTGAGGCTGCAGACGGCTTTGTCCACGCCGGTCCCGTCGGTGCTGGTCATTACGCGAAGATGGTGCACAACGGCATCGAATACGGCCTGATGCAGGCGTATGCCGAGGGGTACGAGCTCCTCGAGGCGGAAAGCCTGATCGCGGACGTTCCCGGCGTGCTCCGAGCTTGGTCGAAGGGGACCGTCGTACGTTCGTGGTTGCTCGATCTGCTTGTCGACGCCCTCGAGGAAGATCCGGAGCTTGCGCAGATCACGGGCTATACCGAGGATTCCGGCGAGGGCCGCTGGACGGTCGAGGAAGCTATCAAGCACGCTGTGCCCGCTCCCGTCATCTCCGCTGCTCTGTTCGCGAGATTTGCTTCACGACAGGATGATTCACCGGCCATGAAGGCTGTGTCCGCCTTGCGCAATCAGTTCGGCGGTCACGCGGTCAAGAGCGCTTCGCCCAAGAATTCGGCTTCTGGAAGCTAAGTGTTCGTTCGTAGATTTTCGCTGCGGGACTTCCGATCCTGGGATTCGCTGACGCTTGACCTCACACCGGGAACAACCGTTTTCCTCGGTTCGAACGGGCACGGTAAAACCAACGTCCTCGAGTCACTCGGGTATCTGTCGACGCTGTCGTCTCATCGAGTGTCCACGGATGCACCGATGATCCGCAGCGGTTCCGCCAGTGCTTTTGCCGGTGCAACGGTGGTCAACAACGGACGCGAACTGACCATCGACGTCGAACTGATCGAGGGAAAGTCCAACCGCGCCAGGATAAATCAGTCTCCGACGCGTCGTCCGCGGGAAGTGCTGGGGATTCTGCAGTCGGTGATGTTCGCGCCGGAAGATCTGTCGTTGGTTCGCGGAGATCCTGGTGATCGTCGACGCTATCTCGACGAGTTGTTGACGTCCCGGATACCCCGAATGGCTGCTGTCCGTGCGGATTACGACAAAGTTCTGCGTCAGCGCTCAGCCCTACTCAAAACTGCCGGTGCGGCTTTGCGTCGCGGTTCTCGTGGTGGCGAGTCCGACAACGTCCTCTCCACCCTTGAGGTGTGGGACGGGCATCTGGCCGCTCACGGCGCACAATTGTTGGCCGGGCGCCTCGAGTTGGTCCATGATCTGGCGCCGCATCTGGCGGAGTCGTATCGTTCCATCGCACCCGAATCCCGGCCGGCGTCGATTCGATACAAGAGCAGTCTGGGGTCCTCGTTGGATCCCGAATTCACCGATCCTGCAAGGATTTCCGGTATCGACGACGTTGCATACCTCGAGGAGAGATTCCATCTCGAGTTGGCGCAGATGAGGTCGAAGGAAATCGATCGCGGAGTGTGTCTGGTCGGTCCGCATCGGGACGACCTGGAGCTGATTCTCGGCGACAGTCCGGCGAAAGGTTTTGCCAGCCATGGTGAATCGTGGTCTTTTGCGCTTTCGCTGAGACTGGCAGGTTTTGCTCTGTTGCGCGCGGACGGCAGCGACCCGGTCCTGATGCTCGACGATGTCTTCGCGGAATTGGACCGTCGTCGCCGTCGTGCGCTCGCCACCGTTGCCGCCACCGCAGAACAGGTACTGATCACAGCTGCTGTTCCCGAGGACGTACCGGACGAACTCGAGGCGGCCAAGTTCGGCGTCGAAGCCTCCGATACCGGAGACGGTCGGATATCCCGGATAGTGCCCGTAGGCTCGACAGATCAGGAGGTCGAGTTCGATGACTGAAGACAGCAGCGCGGCTCCGGAGCCCGAGCTCAAAGGGATCGATCTGGCGCGCCGTGCCCTCGAGGAGGCACGCGCGACGGCAAAGGCCAACGGCAAGGCCGTCGGGCAGGGGCGATCGTCGCCCAAATACGGAAGTGGCCGACCGCGTCGACGCAGCGGTTGGTCCGGCCCCGGCCCGGATGCGCGGGACCCTCAGCCGTTCGGCGCTCTCACCAGCGCTATCTCTAAATCGCGTGGGTGGTCCCCCAAGGTGTCCGAGGGCACGGTCCTCGGTCGGTGGCCGCAGGTCGTCGGAGAAGACATCTCCGCGCACGCCGAGCCGATCTCTCTGAAAGAAGGTGTTCTCAGCATCTCCGCCGAGTCGACGGCGTGGGCTACCCAGTTGCGCATGATGCAGTCCCAGATTCTGGCCAAGATCGCTGCTGCCGTCGGTGACGGCGTCGTGAAGACACTGCGGATCACCGGTCCGAGTGCGCCTAGCTGGCGCAAGGGAGAAAGGCATGTGAAAGGCCGCGGACCTCGCGATACGTACGGCTGAGGAAAACTCAACCAGGCCCTGGTTCTACCTATTACTTCGTGTTACAGTTAAAACTCGCTAGTGAGTGAACTGTGTCACAAGGCTGTCGTTCCCCACCGATCGGCAGGCATGAAGGAGTAGCTAGATGTCGCAGAAGATATCGACACCCGCTTCGTCGTTCGCCGAGCCGGATCACATCCTGTTGCAGGCTCGCAATGTCGAGTTCGACTGGTCCGATCTGCCCATGCACTGGATTCCGGGCGATCCGTTCAGCACACACGTTCTCAACGTGCTTCACCTTCTCCTCCCCGCCGGTGAGGAATGGTTTGTCGAGACCTTCAAGGAAGCTCTTCCTCTGATCGAGGACGAGAAACTCCGTGAAGACGTCGTCGGATTCATCGGCCAAGAGGCGATGCACTCCAACGCGCACTCGGGTGTCCTGGTCCATCTCAAGGAAAACGGCCTCGATCCGACGCCGTACACCCAGCAGATGGAGTGGGCATTCTCGAAGCTGCTCGGACCGCGTCCGATGACGGGTCTGCGTGCCGAGAATCACCTGGTGGAGCGCTTGGCGATCATCGCGGCCATCGAACACATCACTGCTTTCCTCGGCGACTGGGTGCTCAACGCCAAGGGACTGGACAAAGCCGGCATGCACCCGACCATGCTTGATCTCCTTCGCTGGCATGGCGCCGAAGAAGTCGAACACCGCGCCGTCGCGTACGACGTGATGCGCTACTTCGACAAGCGTGAGACCCGCCGGATCCGTACCCAGATCCTCGTCACGCCCGCAATCGTGTGGCTGTGGATTCGTGGAACCCGGTTCCTGATGCGCAACGATCCCGAACTTGCCGCTCAGGCCCCCAGCCGTCGACGACCCCACCTGTCCGATTTCATCGCGGCCGGTAAGCGCGGCACAGTTCCCACGTCGTTCGAGCTGGTCAAGCGGATGTCGACCTACTTCAGCAAGTCCTATCACCCCAGTAACGAGGGCTCGACCGCCCAGGCGGTGCAATACCTCGCGTCGTCACCCGCAGCCCAGGCGGCCGCACGGTGATTTCACTCTCGAGGGTCAAGGACGTCATCTCCGGGCACGACGGGTTGCCGCGGTTTCCGGCGCCACCCGATCTGTCCGGCAAGAACCGTCCCGACCGCGCCATGCGCATCACGGAGTTGTTGGCGGACAAGTACCTTCGGGTGTTGACGGCCTACGACTACAACCCCGAGATCGCGGGCCACAACCCCGACACGGCCATGAACATGGTGGTCAGCACACGTGAGGTGGTGGCGACTGACGAGAACGTCGTTCGCCTGCGCTTCGAATCCGCCGACGGCTCACCGATTCCGCCGTGGCATCCGGGTTCGCACCTGGACTTCCATCTACCTTCGGGTCTGCGGCGTCAGTATTCGCTGTGCGGCGACCCGGCCGATCGCACGGGATACAGCGTCGCGGTGCGCCGGATCCCCGACGGCGGTGGCGGTTCCATCGAGATGCACGCTCTCCAGCCCGGTGAGCACGTCACGGTACGCGGACCACGCAACGGCTTCCCGTTTGTCGGAGAAGGCAGCGCGTTGTTCGTCGCCGGCGGCATCGGTATCACGCCGATCATCGCAATGGTCCGTGCGGCAAGAGAATTGGGGATGGACTGGTACTTCGTGTACTCGGGCCGCTCCCGTGAATCCATGCCGTTCCTCGACGAGATCGCAACCTGGGATCCCGAGCGTGTCTTCGTGCGCCCGGACGACGAGTTCGGATTGCCCACCACCACAGACCTTCTCGGACGAGCGCCGGTCGGCGGCGCCGTGTACTGCTGTGGCCCGACGCCGATGCTCGATGCCGTCCGCCGCGGTTTCCGCGATACACCCTCCACCGCTTTGCATTTCGAGCGGTTCGGGGCTCCGCCGGTGATCGACGGCAAGGAATTCGAAGTGCAGCTTGTCAATTCGGGACAGGTGCTCACCGTGCCCGCCGACGAGTCCGCGCTCGACGTCATCAAGAAGACATTGCCCGGTGTCGGGTACTCGTGTCAGCAGGGTTTCTGCGGAACCTGTCGTGTGAAGGTACTCGCGGGTAAACCCGATCACCGCGAAAGGCGTCTGACCGACACCGAACAGGAAACGGAGATGCTCATCTGCGTATCCCGTTCCGACGGTGGACGTCTCGTTCTCGATCTCTAGATATTTCCCGACTCCGAAGGGTTCGACAATGTCGAAGCACTCTCCTGTCCATGCCGTGACCGCGCGTCGCGTGACCAACGGTTCCGTCAGCCTGGCCGTGTTCGAGCAGGGCAAGGCAGACGGCGAGACCATCGTCCTGGTGCATGGTTGGCCCGACACCCATGAACTGTGGAACCGCATCGTGCCTTTGCTGGCAGACGACTTCCGCGTCGTCAGCTACGACAGCCGCGGGGCCGGTGAGAGCACAATCCCCTCGAGGGTGCAGGACTACCAACTGAGCGCACTGGCCGGCGATCTTTTTGCCGTCATCGACGCGGTCAGCCCGGGCAAGCCGGTGCACGTCCTCGCGCACGACTGGGGATCCGTCGAAACGTGGGAAGCGGTCTGCGAGCCGGGTGCCGAAGAGAAGATCGCGTCGTTCTCGTCCATCTCGGGCCCCAATCTCGATCATCTCGGCAAGTGGATCCGGGCGAGCGCGTCCAAGCGTCGTTTCCTCGGCCCGGCGGCGCAGGGAATTGCGTCGGCCTACACCGTTCTGTTCCAGATTCCCGGGCTGTGCACCCTTCCGTTGCGTCTGTGGTTCTCCAAGCACTGGCCGGCATTTCTGGGCTTCTTCGACGGTCTGGACCCCCGTGTGGTCAACACCGCGCCCACCATCGCCGACGACATGGTGAACGGACTCAAGCTTTATCGCGCGAACATCCGGCCGTCGCTCGGCAAGCCGCGGGATCGGTACACGGACGTGCCTGTTCAGCTCATTCTGAACAAGTACGACAAAGCCGTTCGTCCGGTGGGATACGAAGACACCGAAAAATGGGTCTCCGACCTGCAGCGACGTGAAATTGCCGCGGGACACTGGTCGCAGTTTTCACATCCGGGTGAGGTTGCCGAACATGCGCGGGCATTTATCGCGAGCCTGAGAGAGCGTCGCTCGGAGAAGCAAAGTTCCTAGCGTTTCACCTTCCGGGGATCGTAAAAATTCGTCTGCGGCGCAGCCAGGGGTGTCATTGGCCGCTTCTAGTCGGTGCTTACCAGTAAGATGGTCAACGGTAACTAGCGGCAACATTCTCGAACCCGCTCCGACGACACCCGCAAGGGCTTGCTGACGGCTGCGCTCGAGTATTGACGGAGAAGGAGAGCTACCCACCCGTGGCTGCCCAGAAGTCAGATACAAGCACTTCCAGCAAGGACTACAACGCGTCGTCCATCACCGTCCTCGAAGGACTCGAGGCGGTACGTAAGCGTCCAGGCATGTACATCGGTTCCACCGGTGAACGCGGCCTGCACCACCTCATTTGGGAGGTCGTCGACAACTCGGTCGACGAGGCGATGGCCGGACACGCCACCAAGGTCGAGGTCACCCTCCTCGAAGACGGCGGAATCCGCGTCATCGACGACGGCCGTGGCATCCCGGTCGGCATGCACGCCTCCGGAGTT